>CAJVXH010000013.1 GCA_913009835.1 uncultured bacterium | reverse complement strand
GACGCGAGCCAGTTGCCACGGTGCTTCCAGACCCAGCGCACGGGCAAACAAATCTTCAATTGGGGATACCATTGGACCTGCCTCCGAAAAGAAAACGATGGTCCAAAGGTACAACTGATCCATCACAGAATCACGTCACCCACACGAAACAGCGAAGCACCTTGCAGGACATACTATAGTCATTCTCAAAAGTTCAACGCTATGTGTGTCATTCTGAAAACGAGGATGGAATCTTTTACCATCCGCATTTGAAGCATGTCCTGAACGAAGTGAAGGAAAGATCGAACTTCGCAGTCTGTTACGACTTGCACAGACCGTTTGATAAGCTGGATCTTCTTCATTCCGTTCGGCAAACAGATACGAACTTCCAGCATTCGCGATTTGCACACCATCGGTAAGTCGGCGCATCTCTTCTTGCATTTGCTGAATTTGATCAGTTTCTGGCGCTACCAAATCTACTTCGCCGTTTTTCGAGTCATTACACCCTTGAAGGATAATACAAAACACTATAGCACCAGGGTTACTACTAATTGTCGTTTCATCTCTTCACTCTCCTTGTGGAAATATTTACTTCATTATGATCTCTTATGTAAGATCCCAGTTATATAATATTGAGTGGCGGCAACATGAGTACAAAGTTAGGGAAGTGTAATTGTCAAGAGAGAGCCATCAAGCATAAAGAAAGAGTCACTGCTTAGCCCGTTATTTCATCAAAATAACCTTCTGTTGCGTTGATTGGCTTCCGGACACCACTTGCAGCAGGCAAACTCCGCTGGCGTGTCATATTTACCTCCCGGTGGATGGTGGTGGGGATTCGCTTCATTTATCAGACGTCTGGAAATGATCTCGGTTTATACTGGTTCTTGAAAAGAATGCCTCATAATAAATCCGGCTTTTCCACACGAATCACTCAAGCCTGTGAGCTGTGAGCTGTGAGCTATGAGCAAGAGAAAAGACAGGGTCGGTATGTTGACCGGAGGCTGCATTTGTATTTGTTTTCCGAGCCCCGAGCCCCAACGGTGAACTGACTTCGCGAACATGAGGCAATAGTTTCGAGCATCACTATAATGTGTCTCTACCACTCTTTGAAGTAAGCAAGATTTCAGATAATCTTATCTCTCCCTACCTGGCCACACCCAACGAGGAGGATTCATGCCTGGAACACATGGCGATCAGCAGACCCGTCGTACCCAGTTGTCCGATCTGTCGAATGGATATCGGGCTTCAGCAACGATCTTTTCAGCGATAGAACTTGGAGTTTTCAAGGCGCTGTCAAATGAATCCAAATCAGCGGACGATCTTGCAGCTGATCTGGATTGTTCGCCACGCGGGTTGCGCATTCTGTTGGATGCTCTGACCGGGCTGGATTTGCTTCTATTAGATGATGTGCGCTATTCGCTGCACGGCCTGGCGGATGAATTCCTCTGTCTCGGCAAGCATGGCTACATGGGCGACATATTGGAACACAATGTTGCGATGATGAAGAAATGGGTGCACATGGCTGAGGTCGTACGCACTGACAAGCCAATTCAGCGGGAAAAGGTCCGTTCTCCTCAGGAGTTACGGTCATTCATCCTCGGCATGCAGAACATCGCCGCAGGATCTGCTCAACAGATGGTCGAATTCCTCGATCTTACCAATATTGGACGCATTCTCGATCTTGCCGGTGGCCCGGGGACCTATCTGCACACTTTGCTGCATCATCTGCCCGCAGCAAGGGGTACTGTGCTGGATTTCCCGAACGTTATCGATATTGCCCTTGAACAAACTGAAAAGGAGGGATTGACCGATCGCGTAGACTTTATCCGCGGCGATATGTTTGAAGTTGAATATGGTGGGCCGTGGGATTTGGTGATTATCAGCAACATTATCCATAGTTTTGATGATTCCGCCAACCGTTATTTGTTCTCCAAAGCAGCATCCTCTCTCGATATTGGCGGCTTCTTGCTGGTCAAAGATTTTTTCCTCAACGAAAATCGTACTTCTCCCTCAGATGCTTCCCTGTTTTCCCTGAACATGCTCGTAGCTACTGACTCTGGTCGGTCGTACAGTTGGCAGGAGTGTGAATTGTGGCTGGCTGAGCTAGGCTTAAAACTGATACGTCGTGGAAGAGTGGGTATCAGTTCGGGAATGATACTAGCTCAAAAATCTGAATAAGAAGTCTGCGGAAGGTGAGCTAAACCCCTGTGACGAGAGCTCTCTCGGTCTCTCGGAGGACTCTGCGCGCCCGTAACACAAGAATATCACAATGGTTCTGTGTTTTAAGCGATTCGGAGACAAAAGTAATAAGAATTTCTCATTCCATCTCAATAAGCACGTAAATTACAAAATACTATAGGTAATATTCTTAATAATCCACGTTTTCCCAAACCCAAAATGGTTATATGAGTGAGAGTTTTGAAAACTCAAGTACTGACGCGGCTTACGATACAGTCGTTTTGCTCATTCATCTCTCAATCGCTTGCTTCACACAATATTCGAGAATTTTAGATGCTGTTACTGCTGGTACTTGCGCTCGACCCTCTATTATTTACATTTTGTTTCAGCGAGATTGTGAGAGTTCTACCATATGGCCCTGAGGGGAGAAGGATACGAATACGAAAATGAATAAGAGGGACGCCTGTTCTGGGCGGGAGGATTCGTTGAAGCGCGTGTATATGTTAGCGTTACAACACATGAGGACTCTGTCGGCTATTTCAGCGGTCATACTTCTTGTTCTTCTCATTGATTCCGCGTATGCTTTGGATTATAGGGTATATCCGCTATTTCACGGTTTTGATAGTGCTGTCTCTGAGAACTCTTCGGTCTGTGATAGTGACATAATTGAGGGTGTCAATTTGGAATATCCCCTCGAAAGTGTGACTCAATCATTCCATCCTTTCTTCACTTTTACAAACAGTGCTACTCCGATATTTCCTGACAGCCATGCTACCTGGGCCCGTGCCATACCTGATTCTGCTGAGATGGTTGACTGGTGGGACACTCACTCCATCGCCATACCGGATGCGGTGGATTCTACCGGACCGCAGGGCTACACTGAACGTACTTTGGCTGGATTTTGCGCCCCGTGGCTATTAACACCAGAGTCAGCCTCTGGCCAGTCCCAGTATGGGTCAGCCTGGATGGTGTTGATGTTCCTTCTGGTTGCGGCCATACTATTGGTGTTATTGACCAAGTACACTATTACCCGTCGCGTTGCAGTCGATCTGGAGCATTTGGTTGAAGAGCGAACCCGTCAGCTGAGGGAATCATCTGAACAGTATCGTTCTCTCGTGCAGAACGCGGTAGTCGGGATTTTTCAGATTTCTCCGAGCGGCCAGGTGAAGACCTGCAATCCGGCGTTGACCAACATGCTCCGTTTCGACCATAGTCAGGATTTGGAATCTTTAAACCTTCGAGATCAGGTTTTTGTTGATCCCAACCAATGGGACATTATCTGCGGGATGGACGCTGAGACTGGTCAGATTGTGGCGGTGGAAGCTGAATGGCGTCGTTTCGATGGAGAAATCGCTACCGTCCGTTTGAGTGGTCGCTGGGTTGAATTGGATGAGAACGAGCTTGTTTGCGAGTTGATTGCGGAGGATATCACGGCATTGTTGCGCGCACGTGTCGCGGAGATTGAAGCCGAACGTTTGCGCGGTGTTCAGAAGTTAGCAATTACGGTGGCGCATGAGTTCAACAATCCGCTGAGCATTTTACTCGGCACATATCAATTATATCTCCAGCCCAATTTGAAACATTTCGATGAGGACGTTCAGGAGCGCCTCGACAAGATGCCCAAGGCTGTATCACGTATGCGTGATTTGGTTCTGCGGTTGCTGCGAATTACCAAGTTACGTGAGAACGAATACATACAGGGTACATCATTTCTGAACCTCGCTCAATCAACTGACGAAGATGAGATTGAGGCTGTGGCAATGACTGATTCCAAGCCGGCAATTGAATCCAAACCCCGGCCTGTATTGAAGTCTGACGAAACAATTGACAAATCAGAGCAGGTAACTCTGTCAGTCCCCTGATGGAGCTGTCAATGCACACGCTCCGGTAACATGGTATAGTGAAGACCCGGGCAGTCGAAATACTGGTCGGGTTTGTTTTTGTGGTGTGCCTGGAGGTGTGAGGGATGATGGTGAGTTGTTGGCTATAAGAAATACCTTCCGCGAACTTCAGAACGCTGTGAAAAGCCAAGTGAACCGGGGACACTTTCAGCAGAAGTATCCCCGCGATCTTTATATTACAGCGACGGTTAGCGGAGTTGCGGTCTCTTTCAAAAGGATGTGGTCCCGGGAGAATAACTTGGGTCAGCTGTTTGGAACCTATCATCTGTCCTGCCACTGTCTCCAGCACATTTTATTTCGTTATGATCTCTAAACCGCACAGCAGCTGAGCGTTTCCGGATCTTTATCGAAGGCAATCGCCGCCAATTTTACACCTTCAGAAAGCGTCAAATAGGGGTGGAGCATGTTGGCAAGTTCTGAGACGGGAATCTTGTAACGAATTGCCAGGGCGAGCTCCATCAGCAGTTCTGAACCCTCAGGTGCGAGCACGCGCGCGCCGACGAGCCTGTCTGTTTCCCGGTCACGGATCAGCTTGATGAATCCACGATCTTCATGTGCCGCAGCCGCTCGTGGAATGAGTGCAACCGGGAGTTTAGATGTTTCAGCGTTGATTCCCTGTGCGATCGCTTGCTCTTCATCGAGGCCGATCCCAGCGACCTGCGGATCGGTAAAAATCACCCAGGGAAGCGGTTCATATTCAACTTTTTTGTCTGTACCAGACAAAGCGTTCTCAGTCGCCAGCGCGGCTTCGTATGCCGCAGTGTAGACAAACATTGGGTCGCCGATAACATCACCGGCGGCAAAAATTCCTGGGGCGGTGGTTTGCAACGTATCGTTTACTCGAATGAATCCCCTTTCATCAACGGCAATTTCCACGCTGTCAAGTCCGAGATTTTGGGTGTTGGGTGTGCGTCCAGTGGCGACGAGAATCTCCGAGGCGGTGAATGTTCGAGCTATTCCGTCCACCTCGGCCTTGACAACTGCCAGGTCTCCTTCCCGGGATACATTTTGCAAGGCAACACCGGTAATGATTTGGACGCCCTCGATTTCCAGGTAGCTGGTGAGCTCGTCTGTTAGGTCGGCGGATTCGTTGGGCAGGATTCGAGCTGAGCGCTGCAACAATGTCACCCTGCTGCCCAACCTCGAGAACATCTGTGCTGTTTCCAGGGCGATATATCGTCCACCGAGAACGATCATCGACTCGGGTAGTTCATCCAGCTCAAAGGCGGATTCATTTGTCAGGTAACCAGAATCTTCGAGTCCGGAAACATCAGGGACGTACTGAGTTGCTCCGGTAGCGATCAGAATGTTGTCCGCTTCGATGATTTCGCCGTTAACCTCAATTTTGCCCGGGCCGACAATTTTTCCAAAGCCGTCAATACGAGCGGTATTGGGGAGTGAATAGAAAATGTCCTCGTACTTGGTCTGTTGCATGTGATCGACAAGATCACGTTTCTGTTGAATGAGGGCTTTGAAATCACTGATCCTGCTGGAAGCACTGATCCCGGAAAAGGGATGGTGATTTGCCCGGTGGTTGGCTTCTGCCGCACGGATCAGGGCTTTTGACGGTACACAGCCGACATTAACGCATGTACCACCGAAGCGCAGACCGCCGTTGATGATGGTGACCTTTGCACCCATTTCGCCAGCTTTTATTGCGGCGGACATCGCGGCGGATCCACCTCCGAGTATCACGAAATGTTGACCATCACTCATTGTGGATGTTTTAGAAGTATCGTGTGTCACTTCCGGTGTATCCAGAACCGCAAAGCGATCATTTACTGACATGTTATCTCCGTTCAGGTTATTTCTCAGGTGTTGTTTCAACAGTTGTATATCCGACACGACCTGTAGCTTCGATCATATCTTCAATTGACACTTTTGAAGGATCGTATTGGATTGATGCTGACGGGGGGGCGAGAGTGACGTCCGCACTCTCCACACCGTCAAGTGAAGTCAAGCTTTTCTCGACTGTAAATGTGCATGAATTACAGGTCATGCCGGTGACATCGAAGTTTGCCACTTCCAGTTGTTGTACTGTGCTGACATCCTCATGAACAGCAAAGATTGCTGGCGCGGCGTATGGAAAACCCAGTAGCAGAACTGCGCCAACGGTTGCGAACCACAAAAACATCTTGTTCCGTTTATCTGTACCGGGTTTTGCGCATGCGGAACCGGGTTCACAGATCGCCGATTCTGCTGGATGCCTGTAGACTCGGTAAAAAGCAAATCCGAGCAGGATTGCGGTCAGTATCATCAAGTATGGCCGAAATGGTTCAAAAGCGCTCAAGCTACCTGCCCAGGCGCCACCGATACCCAGAAACACGAGCACTAGTGGAACCACACAGCAGACCGAAGCAGCGACAGCCGCCCCGATTGCGCCGATAATACCCCATTTCGTAGTATTCAGTTCTTTATCATGTGACTTCGGTGTTTTCAGATTGCTGCTCATATGTTCCTCTATATGTTGCTTAACCACGATGCAAGGCTTCCAGTATTGGACATTCGGTAGCCGGGCCACCATGCATGCACGATTTTGCCAGTGACTGGAGTGCCGATTTGAATTTTACCAACTCGTGTATCTTCTTTTCGATTTCCTTGATCTTTGTCTCAGCTTTCAGGCGAACATCTGCGCAGGTAGTTTTTGTATCAACTCGTAGATTGAGGAGCTCTTCGATCTCTTTAAGAGTGAATCCGAGCTGTTTTGCTCGTCCAATGAACAGCATTCGCTCCAGGTCATGTTCGCCATAATCCCGGTATCCGGATTCTCTTCTCTTCGGTTCCGGCATTAGCCCTTTTGTTTCGTAAAAGCGCAATGTTTCAATATTTACGTCTGCCATCTTCGCAATCTGACCTACAGAATACGTGCTCATCTTCCACTCCGGCTGAACGTTCGCGATAACAATATACTGTCCGTAGTATAGTACGGAGTCAAGAGGCAGATAATTATTGGCTCAACAAGTGGTAGCGTTGCAAGAGCAATGGGTGTCGTTTCACCGTGGATACGTGCAACTCCTCTGTGTGTTCATTGGTGAAAGACTGAAGAGCACAATAACCAGCTTTCGGTGCTGTGGTTGACCCTGATTCCCGGTTGCCTGTTCTCGTGAATGGGACTACTTTTCCACTCAACTCTCCAACAAGTTTGAGGACATTTCGTATGGACATGTGGACCATTGTTCGGGATGCCAGTCCGGTCAACCAATTGCTGCTTCTGTTACTCATCGCATTATCAGTTCTGAGCTGGGGTGTAGTGATTGAACGTTGGCGCTATTTCCGTGTCGCCCGGAAGGCGGACACTGATTTTTTCACCGCGCTACGTGGCAGCCTGGACGCCACCCAGGTCCATCGAATTGCTGAATCCAAACCTAAATCCCCGGCTGGCAGGGTTTATCTCGCCTCCGAGCGTGAGCTGCAACGTTTGGGCCGCAATGACGCCGCAGCCTGGGCGGAGATATTCGACATAGAGGGGAATGCTCTGCGTGTGGATGGAGAACGCGGGTTGCCGTTGCTGGCGATTATCGCGTCTACGGCACCGTTTATCGGATTACTCGGGACAGTCTGGGGTGTGATGATCGCGTTCCTGCGGCTTGGTGGGATGCAGGGTCAACCGGCGTTAGAAGTGGTTGGGCCGGGTATCGCGGAAGCGTTGATCGCCACCGCGATGGGGCTATTTGCTGCGATTCCGGCGATGGTCGCATACAATGTGTATGCAGCAGCACAACGTAATTTGCTTTTACGAAGCGAAGAGTTTGGGCGACGGTTGGTCATCTCGATCCGACAGGCGGGGAGTTTCTGATGAAATTCAGCAGCTTTCACAGCAGTGATGATCTGCAACAGATGCCGGAAATCAATGTGGTGCCGTTGATCGACGTGTTCCTGGTGTTGTTAGTCATCTTCATGATCACCGCGCCGGTGATAAAAACTGCTATCGAGATGGGCTTGCCATCAGCTCAAACTGCGACCGCTGACCCATCGCAAGGGATTACGGTCAAGATTCTCCCGGACGGCACCGTCTGGATTGACGATGAACGGGTGTCGATTCGTGCGTTCCCGGAACGGTTCCGTGACATTTACTCGAACACTGGTCCCGGCGGCAATTTTCGACCAGTGTTTCTCGCGGCGGGAGAAGAAGTTCCTTATGGTGATGTGGTGACTATTCTGGATGAACTGCGGGTGGCGGGCGTGGAAGATTTGGGCTTGTTGACGCAGAAGGAGTAGTAGTCGGGAGGAATGTAGCCCGGTTTCGTTGAAACCGGGGGATACAATGCCATAGTGGTGTCATGCCCACGACATTTATGTCGTGGATAATCCGCGCGGGCAAGGAGGAAGTCATCCTGACGCACGTCGAGTGTTTTGCGACGTGCGAGAAGGATCTCGGTTTTATCCTTCGGACAATCCGCGCTTGACGAGCAAGCACGGGCCTGTTTTTCAGATTCAGGACTCACTACTTGTAACCCATAACCCATAGCCTATAGCCCAACAACCATGCGCGTATTGAGCACATCAACTGGTCATTCAACGACCCGCAGTCACTTGATCTCTTTCGGGGGCCACGTGGTGATCGTTGTGCTCACTTTAGTCGTGCCAATATTCGGTGTTTTCCCCGAACCAAAGACCGAGTTTGAGGTACAGTTCGTCCGTCTCAAGGGTGGCGGTGAGACGATTCCCGGCTGGATAAAACCGACCGTCGCTAAACCCGACAACGCGCCGATACCTGACAACAAGCCGCAGGAAGCGCCGAAGCCGGTCGAGGAAACAGCAGCGCCAGTGGAAAAGCCGGTTCAGCAGGAAGAACGCGACCTCGCCCCACCTGATCCGCTTGCCGAGGATAAGCCGCCTCCATCTGAACCGGTCGAAGAGTCGAGGGGGATTTCCACTGACGAACCGGCTGGCGAACCTGAAGCTGTTGGTGACCAGCATGTTTCCAGCGATGATGCTCCAGCCACCGAAATCGGGGACGGCGTGGGCGCCAAACCGGGGCCGGAAGGTGCCGGGCTTGGCGCGGTCAGCGATGTTGAGTTTGCCGGCGCTAATGCCTACTTGTCACGTGTTGAAGCCGAAGTGCAGCGACGGTTCAATTTCCGTGGGCGAGCCTCCGGCAAGGTCGCAGAGTACCATTTCATATTGGATAGGAAGGGCAAGATCAAGGACCTTGTGCTCATGGAATCATCCACTGTGCCCAGTCTCGATCTGGCAGCGCGCAGCGCGTTAATGCGTGCAAAACTACCACCTTTACCCGCCAGCTTTCCGCATGAACAGCTCGGCATCACCTACAAATTTTATGGGGAAAGATCAAGATGACCCCGTTTCGCCTACCGTTGATCACCAGTCTGTTGGTTCTTTTCGTTTCCACTTGTTTCGTTGGCGTGCCGTTGTTTGCTCAGGACGAGGATGCGCCCGAAGTAACCCTTGAAGCGTATGGGCAGGGGTTTTACCGTCCCGGTCTGCTCTACGGCATTCAATTTCATGAAGAGCTGACATCTAACCAAATCGACGCTGGACAGCTCTTCGACAAGCGCCTTCGATTCGCGCTCGACTGGTCGGGCTATGTGGATTTGCAGCCGGTGGATTCGTTGAGCGTAGTAGGCCCGCCGGAGACTGAAACTCCGGACGCTGAAGCCGAATTGCGGGTATTTTTTGATCCGGCGGAGAATGATCAGGATCTGGTGTATGCCACTTTGACCCTGGCTGATCCGGGCGGGGAGGCGTTTTACTCGGGACGGATTGGATTCAAATCGTCCTATGCCAACGAGTCTGGCGATGCTGCCGCTGAAACCATACTCCTCCAGTTGACGGGGATGACTCCGCCCTTCCGTTCACGGATTGTCTTTGTTCAATCTCATCCGGGCAACATCAAGGAGCTGGTGCTGGCGAAATATGATGGGTCCACACGCCAGCAGTTGACCAATGACAAGTCCATCGCTCTCTCCCCCAGTTGGTCACCTGATGCAAAGAGCATCGTCTTTTGCAGCTTCCGCGGCGGTGGAGATGCCGACCTCTATATCGCCGATCTGGCTGGCAGACGCATCCGTCGCCTCGCCTCTCGTGAAGGCACTGACGCCGCCCCATCATGGTCACCCACTGGCGATGAGATAGTTTTCGCCGGATCGAACGGTGAAACAACCAGCTTGTACCTGGTCGATGTCGATGGACGCAACCTGCGTCGGCTGACATCTGAACGTGGGATTGACACCTCACCGTCATGGTCGCCAGCGGGGCAGGAGATCGTGTTCATGTCCGACCGGAACGGTCAACCGCACATTTACCGCATGGACAAGCATGGCGCGAATCTCCGTCGCCTGACCTATGAGGGCAGCTACAATTCCGACCCGGCCTGGTCACCCAGTGGCGACCGGATAGTCTATACTCGTCGGACGGACAAGGGTTTCCAGTTGCATTCGATGGACCCGATGGGCGATGTGGATGTGGCGTTGACGGACGAATATGGCGACCATCTCGACCCCAGCTGGTCAGCTGACGGTATGAAGATCACCTATTCGTATCGTGGACGGATCTGGGTGATGAGTGCGGATGGTACCCGTCGCCGTCATCTGGATGCTGCAGGTCTTCAGCCTGATTGGTCACCGATTCTTAGTAGGTGAAATGTATATGCCCCTGTGACCCGCGTCTTTTCGCGGTTCGCAGGGCTGATCCGCAGGTGGAAACAACATGCCCCTGTGACCCGCATCCTTTCGCGGTTCGCAGGGGAGGCCGGAGCAAACAATGCCTCGAGTGCAATTGGGTGATGTCACTGATGACACGTTGTTTCTAACTTTCTCTTATCAACATAATCTGAAGTTGTTTCTTGATTCATCCTTGTTTGAAATGATGATCCATCAATTATCCCGTATCCAAGATTTGGAGATCGCCCGATTAATCGCCTATGTGGTCATGCCCAATCACGTTCATGTCATCGTCACCAGCTGTGTACCGGAAGTTGAGTCGATACTCTACGCATTGAAAAAACCGGTAAGTCAGAAGGCATTGCCATATCTGAAATCGCATTTTCCGGGTGTGTACGAAAAGCTTCAAGTGAGCACTGGCAGGAAGGCAACTCACAGGTTCTGGTTATGGGGCGGAGGACATGTCCGTGCCATTCGTTCTCACGAAGAGATTCAAAACCAGATTAAATATATCCATCGTAATCCGGTCAGAAATCGGTTGGTTGAGAGACCGGAAGACTGGCGTTGGTCGAGTTTTCGATATTACCGTACGGGCGATCCTGATCCAATTCTGGTGAATCGTCCTGATTGGATATAGTGCCTTAGATTATCCCTGCGAACCGCAAAAAGACGCGGGTCACAGGGGCATATACATATGAAGTCACAGGGTAATCGCTATTCAAACAGTGGATTATCCCTGCGAACCGCAAAAAGACGCGGGTCACAGGGGCATGTTCCCCTACATACTTGATTGTGCACAACCCATGAACTACGATCCCAAACAAATCCGCACGGCACTCGACGAGATGTCGCAACTCAAGACCGAATCGTCCAACCCTCTTACCGAGGGATTGAGCGATCTTGGTGCGGCCCAGATCCTTCAGTTGATCAACGCTGAAGACCAAAGCGTTTCGGGGATAGTCGCCGAGCAGATCCCATCCTTGACCGAGGTCGTACGGGCAGCCGTCAAAGCGATCAAATCCGAAGGACGGTTGGTCTATGTCGGCGCAGGAACATCGGGCCGTCTGGGTGTGTTGGACGCCGCCGAATGTCCGCCAACTTTCGGCGTTCCGCCGACTATGGTTATTGGCATTATCGCTGGAGGCGACAGTGCCCTGAAAGTCGCTGCTGAAGGTGCGGAGGATGACGAAGAACAGGCGGCTAGCGACCTTAAGGCGCATAACGTATGTGAGAATGATGCTGTCCTGGGGATTACCGCGCGAGGTAAGACGCCGTATGTGCGCGCGTTTTTGGAGGTAGCGAAGTTGCGGGGCGCGTGGACCGGGTTACTGACTTGTAACGCCGTCAAAAAGTCCGATGAGTTGGACGATCTGGTCGTGCTCGATGTCGGCCCGGAAGTGGTGACAGGTTCGACGCGGATGAAAGCCGGCCTGGCGACCAAGATGGCGTTGACCATGATCTCTACCGCGACGATGGTCCGTCTCGGACGTGTCGAGGGCAACCGCATGGTCCGTTTGATGCCGAATTCGACCAAGCTCAAGGCGCGTCAGGTGAAGCTGTTGATGGACACACATGGCGTCTCACTCGAAGAGGCCGCCTGGCGTCTTGAGGCGGTTGACGGTGATATCAACAAGGCGATGGAATAATTGCGGCGATCCTATTCACCAGACATATACGAGTGTATCTGAAGTCACATCTTCAGGTATTATCAGGAAGTATGGGGAGTTCATCATGAAATTGGTCACACCATTTCCCGAGTTCGTCAAGGATTTACCCGAGATTGATCTGCCGATTCCGGGCGCGAAGGGTTGGATGGTGCAGAGCGATGGGCAGCAGATCGTCTTCGTCGAGTTTGCCGAGAAGGTAGATGTGCCGGAACACGTTCATTCGGAACAGTGGGAATTCACGTTGGAAGGGCGTGTTGATCTCAAGGTGAATGGGGAAATCGTCACCTACACTGCCGGTGAAAATTTTTTCATCCCGGCGGGAGTGGCACATGGTGCGTTGGTTCACGCTGGCTACAAGGCGATGATCATGTTCAACGAGCCGGATCGGTATGGACCGAAAGAGTAATTGTAATATTGAAATTTGAGATTAGCCACGACATGAATGTCGTGGGCATAACGAATAATGCCACGGACTTTTCTAGTCCGTGGCGATTTGTGTTTCTTGTCAGTTACTCATAGCTCACAGCTCAAAGCTCACAGCTGCTTTACCTCAACAGCATCATCTTCTGAATTTGCTGGCTGCCGTCATTCATTTGGGCGCGCACGAAATACAGCCCACTCGCCATGCCGGTTGCATCGAAGGTGAAAGAGTGCTGGCCGCTGTTGAATTGACCGTTAGCGAGCACTGCGACTTCCTGCCCCAGCGAGTTGTAAACCCGCAGACTGAGTTCACCAGCCATCGGCAGGGAAATGTTCAGCGATGTTGTCGGGTTGAACGGGTTGGGATATGCCGGTGCCAGGAGGAACTGATCTGGCTGTGTAGAAACGATCTCAGTGTTTGCGTCGCTTAGATCGCCCCATCCACCGGATGACCAGCTTGTCACGCCATCGGTAGCCACACCGAGCTTGGTAAACATGAAGGAATCCTGTGCCCATACTTCGCCGGGATGAATTCCCACCTTGACGATGAACTCATATTCACCCGCCTGCGCAAATCCCGGAACATTCTGAGTCATTCCATTTCGTGTTATCACCATTCCCGGTTGGAAGTTGACATTGTAAATGTCAAGCGGGTAGGTGTTGCCATTCGGTAACAGGGCTTCTATCCAGGCGTTGCCCATCTGCGGTGTGCTGATGTTGGCAGTGATCACAACGTCGTATTCGATTTGTCCACCAGCTTGGAAGATGTAGTATGGGTCATGCAGAGGGGTGAGTTCGACGGTGTATTCATCGCCACCACCACCTTGTGCAGCGAGTACGGCGTCGTAGGCGTTCACACGACCGGCGCCATATGTATTGTCCCTACCTGGCGTTCCCAGATCGACGGCGGTTGTTTGCAGGATCTCATCGACTTGTGCGGGCGAAAGCGCGTTATTAGCTGAACGGATCAAGGCAATCACTCCGGCGGCGCATGGCGAAGCCATTGAGGTGCCGGACATGGTTGTGTAACCGTTGTCGCTGAGACTGAGCGAGTATATGTTTTCGCCGGGTGCAGATACGTCCGGCTTCATAAGTCCCTGGTTCTGTCCGTTATTGTAGATGTAATCAAACCACGGGTTTACGTCTTCCCAAGTAACCGGGCCATGGCTGGAATAGCTGGAGATATTGTCGCTACTGTTGGTCGATCCAACAGCTGTCTGTCCGCCCACGCCACCAGCTTCAATCTGATCGGGATTACGCCACGGTGAGGGCACTTTGCCCGGGCATGAAACCTCATCGGGCGGGTTATGCCATGACGAATTCCCGGAGTTTCCGCAGGATTTGGTGGCAGTCATTCCGACAAGACGGAGAGCTTCGTATGCGTCCCGGTTTCCCTGGCGTATTGAAGCCGGTTGGTCATACCAGCCAAAGCTGAGTGTGCAATGGTCTGCCCCATGGCTAAGCGCCCAATCGAGTCCGGCCCAGACATCGGTGAGATCTGCAGAAGCGCCATCGCTGGAAATTTTAACACACATTATAGTTGCGTCAGGAGCGATTCCAGTCTGCCAGCCGGAGGTGCCATCACCAGCCACGATTCCTGCGACGTGGGTACCGTGACCATATGTGTCCATTGGATCATTGTCGTTGTCATGAACATCGTATCCGTGATTCGGAAATTCCGCCCCACCATCCCAAAGATGGTCAGCGAGATCATTGTGGGTATATCGTACTCCAGTATCAAGCACCGCGACAATGATACCTTCACCGGTGACGCCCATGTTCCAGACATCATCAGCCTGCACCTGCTCAACATGCCAGGTTAACTGATCGATCTCATTCGGCGGATTGTCGACCGGCTCCACGGCGTATACGTCAGGAGAGTATTCAATTTCGCGCACATTCGGCATTGCCGCGATTGCCCGAATCACCGCCGGAGTAAGCTCTGCGGATATGGCGTTGGTCAGGATCAAAGGACGAATTCTTGTTGCCACGCCGTGTTGCTCTTGTTCGTAGAGAGCGTCCAGAACATCATCTTGCGCGAGTTCGGCTCGTTCACTCATCACCTGCCACAACAATTCACGTCGATCCTCGGCGCGTACACCTTCCAAATATTGAGCCATTTCCCGTGTGTCCGGCGCGGGGTCCATGAAAATGACGATCTCGAGTAGTTCAGTATCACTCGCTGTTGCCAGCACGGGCTGTAATGCTTCACCGTATATCGCAGGTAAGGCGAAAATGGTGGTTGGTAAGATCAATCCGGCCAGAATCAACAACAACAAAGTTGATCTCAAAGTTCTTGCAGTCGCAGTGCTTGTCACGAGTCACCTCACAGTATTGGTGAATATCCGTTGAGTTTGGACAGGGGACTGGGAATTTACACTCGCGGATCACAGCAACCAAGAGATAATTGGAATTTTGGGATATTTATTGTGTATGCCGTTTTCCCAGTCGCGGGGATCATGATGATGAAAGATGCCTGAATATTCTATCTCTCCATTCCCCAACCCGCACCTGACTCCCGCTAGCTTGTGCCTTATCTTTTAATTCCCTGCCACTTTATCTGAGGACAACGACGATGCCCTACAACGCGCTGGATTACTACAACCTTGACGATTTGCTTAACGATGAAGAACGGATGATCCGTGATTCAGTCCGTGACTGGGTCAGCGACCGTGTGATTCCGATTATCGACCACGCTTTCAGCGATCACTTTTTCCCGATGGATCTTGTTTCGGAGATGGCTGAGCTGGGTTTGTTCGGCCCGACCTTGCCGGAGGAATACGGTGGCGCTGGCATCGGCGAAGTTGCATATGGTCTGGCGATGCAGGAGCTGGAACGTGGTGACAGCGGGGTGCGCAGCTTTGCCTCGGTGCAGAGCGCTTTGGTCATGTATCCGATTTATACCTGGGGCAGTGAAGAGCAGAAGCGTAACCTCTTACCCAAGCTGGCGAACGCTGAATTGCTGGGATCCTTTGGCTTGACTGAACCGGACGCTGGCTCCGATCCGGGTTCGATGCTGACCACCGCGAAAAAGGTTGAGGGCGGTTACCGTGTCAGTGGCGCGAAGATGTGGATTACCAACAGCAGCATTGCTGATGTCCACGTGGTCTGGGCGAAGCTGGACGGCGTAATTAACGGCTTCCTGCTCGAAAAGGGAGCTGAAGGGTTGACCTGTCCGGAGACGAAGGGCAAGTGGAGTCTCCGCGCTTCGGTGACGGGCGAGATCGTGATGCAGGACGTGTTTGTTCCGGAAGCGATGCGTCTGCCGAAGGCGTTCGGGCTAAAGTGTCCGCTGATGTGCTTGAACCAGGCGCGTTACGGGATCGCCTGGGGTGTGATTGGTGCGGCGCAGGCCTGTTTCGACAGCTCGTTGCAGTATGCTTTAAGCCGTCCCCAGTGGGGCAAGCCCATCGCCGGGTTCCAGGCGGTGCAGGAGAAGCTGGTCAAGATGGCGACCGAGATCACCAAGGGACAGTTGTTGTGCTATCGTCTGGGCACGATGAAACAGGCTGGCACCAGCACTTGGCAGCAGGTTTCGATGGCGAAGGGGAATAATTGCCGTATCGCTCTCGATATTGCACGGGTCGCCCGTGACATCCACGGCGCGAATGGCATCACCGACGAGTACCCGATCATGCGTCACATGATGAACCTGGAATCTGTGTACACCTATGAGGGTACGGATACCATGCACACGCTGATCGTCGGCGCGGATCTAACTGGTCTGGAAGCTTACAAAGGGTAGGTTTCTGGCTGTGGACTGTGGAAAACTACTTACCACGGACTAAAGTCCTTGGCAAGAGGTGTTACTCACGGCTCACAAGCTCACGGCTCACAGCCTCAATAAGGTCTCTTGTAGAATGGTGTCTCGACAACACGCGCGGGCTTACGTTTGCCACGGATATCGAGCTCGAACTTGGTGCCGACAGTGGCAAACTCCTTCTCCAGGTACGCCATGCCGATGCCTACATCGAGGCTCGGCGACCAGACGCCGCTGGTGACATCCCCAATTTTGATGTCGCCCTGGTAGCATTCATAGCCGTGACGTGGAATAGCCTTCCCTTCCACCTCAAAGCCGATCAGCTTACGGGTCAGACCTTTTTCCTTGGCGGCGAGTATGGAATCACGTCCGATGAAATCGCCCTTGTTGACCTTCGTAATCCAGCCCAGCCCGGCTTCCAGCGGGTGATGATCCTTATCGATGTCGTTCCCGTACAGGGAGAATTTCATCTCGAGACGGAGGGTGTCACGTGCGCCCAACCCTATCGGCTCGATGTCAAATTCACGACCGGCTTCCATGACAGCGTCCCAGACTGCGGGTGCGACTTCGTTGTCAACGTACAGCTCGAAGCCCGCTTCGCCGGTGTATCCGGTGGCGGAGATGATGGCTCGTTGCCCGGCGATCTCACCTTCCCGGAACCAGTAAAACTTGATCTCGCTGAGGTCGGTGTCGGTCAGCTTCTGGATGACTGCGGGAGCGTTCCGGCCCTGCACAGCCAGCAGCGACATGCGGTCGGAGGCGTCATCAATTGTCACGGTTGACGGCGCATGTTCCTCGATCCACGCCAGATCCTTGTCGTGATTGGACGCGTTCACCACCAGCATGTAGCGGTCGGCGAAACGGTAGACGATCAGATCGTCAATGAAGCCGCCGTCATCGTACAGCATGGCCGAATACTGGGCCTGGTTGACCTGTAGCTTGGTGGGATTGTTGGTGGTGATTTTGCTGATGAAATCGAGCGCATCATCACCTTTGACCCAGATTTCGCCCATGTGGGACACGTCAAACATCCCCACCGACTCACGGACTTTCAGATGTTCGGCGGTGATGGAATGGTACTGGATTGGCATGAGATAGCCAGCGAACGGTACCATTTTGGCTCCGGCGGCTATGTGTTTGTTGTGTAATGCTGTCTGTGTGCCCTCCATGGGGCCTCCGTGAAAACAGTTATGAGCTCTGAGCTGTGAATACATCAAACCCACAAGCACAAAAGTAGCTGGTTCAAACTCTATGTGCCCCAGACATTTATGTCTGGGGTAATCAACACTTCTTGTGCCCCAGACATTTATGTCTGGGATAATCAACACTTCTTGTGCCCCAGACATTTATGTCTGGGATAATCAACACTTCAATCGTTCCTTCATCCCAGACATAAATGTCTGGGGCACTATCCTACTACATCTTCACGATACGTGGTCCTCAAAAACCGAGATCCTTCACATCCGTTCAGGATGACGAGGTTTTGAGCCTTGAGCTCACGCCTCATACTTCATACTTCACACCTCTTGAGCTCACGCCTCATACTTCATACTTCACACCTGTAGTAGAGCTTTAACTTTCTCAACAATCTTCCACCATCGCAGCCCGTACATATCGAGCAGCTCTTCCGAATCGCCGGAACGTCCGTACCGATCTTCCACCGCAACGTAGTCCATTTTCACCGGTGCGTGCTTGGCGACAACCTGCGCCACCGCTGATCCCAGTCCACCGTTTATCTGATGCTCTTCGGCGGTGACAATCGCCTTCGTCTCTTCAGCGGCTTTGATAATGGCTTCGGTGTCGATGGGCTTGAGTGTACTCATGTTGATCACCCGCAGCCCTATACCCTCTTCCGCAAGTCTGTCATGCGCGTGCATGGCTTCCGCGACCATTGTTCCGATGGCGATACAGGTAGCGTCCTTGCCGTGCGCCATGACCTGCGCTTTGCCGACGGTGAAATCATGGGTGATATTGCTAATCACTGGCACTGATTCCCGTCCGAAACGGATGTAAACTGGCCCGTTGATATCGTAGGCGGCGGCGACGGCTTTACGTGTTTCCCAGTAGTCGGCCGGGGTCAGGATGGTGAAGTTCGGCAATGCCATCAGGCAGGCCAGGTCTTCCATCATCTGGTGGGTGGCACCGTCCGGCCCGACGCTGAGCCCGGAATGCGCGCCGCCGATCTTGACGTTGCACGATGAATAGCCTACGGTTACCCGAAGTTGATCGAACACGCGTCCCACGCCAAATGCGCTATAGGTAACGTAATACGGTACCTTGCCCATGATGGACAGTCCGGCGGACACATTGACCATGTTCTGTTCGCTGATGCCCATCTGGTAGAATCGTTCGGGCCAACGTTCGGCGAATTTGTCAACGTTGCAGGAGGCGGTGTTGTCACCGACCAGCACAACGGTGTTGTCGTGTTGTTGACCGACATCGATGAGTCCGTCGCCCCAGCCTTCGCGTGTTGTTTTTCTGTCAAACTGTCGCATTGTTTTCTGACTTACCTGTCGGACGGTACCATGCCCCAGACATTTATGTCTGGGACTATCTATCCAACGAAACTCTCGTTCTCCCCAGACATAAATGTCTGGGACTATCTATCCAACGAAACTCTCGTTCTCCCCAGACATAAATGTCTGGGACTATCTATCCAACGAAACTCTCGTTCTCCCCAGACATAAATGTCTGGGATTATCTATCCAACGAAACTCTCGTTCTCCCCAGACATAAATGTCTGGGATTATCTATCCAACGAAACTCTCGTTCTCCCCAGACATAAATGTCTGGGATTATCTATCCAACAAAACTCTCGTTCTCCCCAGACATAAATGTCTGGGACTATCTATCCAACGAAACTCTCGTTCTCCCCAGACATAAATGTCTGGGGCAAGTTCAAAAACCGAGATCCTTCACATCCGTTCAGGATGATGGCTTCTTCAATCGACCTAACCACTCATCGTATGAAGTGCCCATGAGTTGGAGGGCGGTGTTGGCTTCGTCCGGGTTTACGGGTCGTCCATGCCAACGGTAATCATCCTCGATCTCCTTCCACCCCTTCCCCATCAAGGTGTTGGCGAGGATGACTGTGGGCCGTTCGGTCAGACGATCAGCTTCAGCCAGGGCATCAACGATCTGCTCCATGTCATGCCCGTCAATCTCGAGCACATGCCAGTTGAAAGCGCGCCATTTGTCAGCCAGTGGATCAATGCCGATCACCTCTTCGACTGGTCCATCTATCTGAACCCGGTTATAGTCTATGATTGCGGTGATGTTGTCGCAATGATAATGAGCGGCGCACATCGCAGCTTCCCAGACCGATCCTTCCTGCTGTTCGCCGTCACCCATGCAGCAGAATACTCGTCGCGGGTGTTTGTCCATCTTGGACGCCAGCGCCACGCCAATCGCCACGCTCAATCCCTGTCCCAACGATCCGGCAGACACTTCGATGCCCGGGGTATCATGCGCGGATGGATGCCCCTGCAGGTTACCCTTGATCTGACGGAATCCCAGCAGTTCGTTCAGCGGGAAATAGCCACGCTCAGCCATCACGCTGTATATCAACGGTGAGATGTGAGCGTTGGAAACATTCCAGTAATCACGTTCATTCCATTTAGGATTGCGAGGGTCGATCTTCGCTGCATGAAAGAGGATAGCGGTAAGGAAATCGCAGGCTGACAGCGACCCTCCGGTGTGACCAGATCCGGCATTGGCTATCATCGTGAGTATATCGCGTCGAACATCTTTCGCGACGTCTCGCAGTTCATCGGCTGGCAGTTCGAGACGGCCTTTTTGATGACAGTCTGGTACAGGCATGCGCTTCCTTTTCATGCGAAAGTACTGGATATGCGCGGGAAGATAGAGCTTTGCTTTGGAGTGAGGCAACTCGCGGGCGAGAAAGTGTGTGGAATTGAAGAGGGGAAATAGAATGAAATGGGAGACCTATTTGCAGAGCAATGCATTGTGAAATTGCTATGGCTTCCTTTTCTGTTTTCCGAAAAGGGGGCTTGGGAGGGTGATTCCATTCTCTTCAAGATGAATCATCAAATCTTTGAAATGGAAAGCTTTCGATTGTCCCAGTTCTGCTTTTGCGGCAGTCAGAGCTTTGTCTTTTTCATTGGTACAAAAACAAGCCTCTTTCTTGATAGCGGCTGCTATTCCTGCTGCTTCGCCTTCATTTGCCGCCGCACGACCACCGTCACGAGAACGAGGTGTTGATCTAGACGGGACGACGAAGAATTGCTGATGAATCCGATAGGTAAGCAGAACATCACTTGCATCCATATCAACCTTTGCCGGTCCCCCTGGGTCATTGAGTATACGAGTTACGGCGTCATCCGGTAGATGAAGCTGCAATTCTGAAATGATAGTAGCCTCTGTCGGATCTTTTTCCCAGGGAATGAGCCAGTTGACTGAGTCACGTCCCAACAACAACAGCGCATCGAGAGAACCACTCTCGTGCGCCATTATCCAGACACAGGTATCCAATACAACTTCAAGTCTTTGTAAACCGCTTGGCTTGTCGCTCATGCAGCAAGTCCTTGCCTCTTGCCACCGAGTAAATGCACAGCTTCTTCCGCTGTTAGTTTTTCTTGTTGTCGAAGTAGGTTCACCAGCCTTTGATAGCGACGTGATGGATTGAATCCGTCGAAGCCAAGCCGAGTAATATCAGGCGGCAAACTATAGGGTTCAGCCAATCTTGCATCGTTACAGAGGAGTCTAGCGTGAGCCCAATATTTCTCAGCCAATTCTTGGTTCATGTACCCCAAATGTCTGATTCTCCACCAAGCGATATCAGCTCCAACACCATACTCCTGTCGAAGGTAAAGGATCGCTTCGGACCACTGGTCAAGTGGATTCCCTGACTTCATTTCAGATACAGGAGCTGGAATGATATTATCGACATCCGTATCTGGTAGAAGGAGGTGTGCGGCAAAAGCGTTTGCGGCTTGTTCGCCCGGATCGGGGGTTAGAAAGAGACGATCACGATTCTTTTGCTGTGTTTCCTTAAAATGAGGATCCCATAGTTTGCGTTCATCCTCAAGGAAGATGTGGCCCAGTTCATGGGCTATTGTGAAACGCAAAACGTCCGGGTGAAGCCCGCTTCCTACAACTATAGCTCGTTCACCTTCTGGCCAGTGAAAGCTGACACCACGAACACTATCTGAATCAACTATAGCGACAGCGATACCTAAATCTTCGACGAATCCGACAAGATCAATCAGTGGTCCAGTTTCGCGTCCGATTTTATGTCTCAAGTTATTTGCCGTAAGTCCGCCACGCATCCACTGGGTTTCAGATTTAACACGAAGTTGCGTTGGGTCAATGCGACCGTCAGGACGGAACAGATCGAATGCGTCGGCATATCTCATCGCGTACCCACGGATTCGTGGGGCGAGAGCTGAAGGGAGAATTGTCCGATCTTCATTCATGAAGAAAACGGCGGACTGATCCTCGACTAGTGGGCCTTCCAGAATCTCCTGCATAGAACGTTCAAAAAGTCTGACAAGTCGGTTCAGTGTCAGAGGACCAAATCCACGCTCTCCCTTAAGAATCCGACTTATCATCGTTTCGGAATAACCGAGATAGGAAGCGAGGCGGTTCTGGGAAATACCACTTTCTCCGAGTAGCTTTCGCAAACGTTGACCGATATCCATCCAATTCAGGTCTTTTATTTCAGACACAGGTCTCTCCAGTCTAGATCGCTCCGCCCTGACTCAGTGCTTAACAAAGCTGAATAATCAAGCCGATTGCTTCTACCTTGACGTCAGTGTGGTGTCAGTATGACGTCAGTGTAATGCAAAGATAGTCAAGTTAAAGTCAATAGTGCAAGCTGTATTCTCTTGACAAACGGATTAGTTCGGGTTTGTGCGCCCTTGTGGAGCAATATGGAATATCAGTTCAGAATCCCTTATTCAGCAGACAAAATGTCTGTATTACCCCCATCATACCGATTGAGGAACTGCATGATCTGTCCGGAGATCACCCACAGGACTGCGGCAACCACGAGGGCGGTTATTGTGCCGAACACGTTCATGATTACATATGCCAGCAGCGGCGCGAACATCCCCCGTACCCCCATCGCGGTAAGGTGTACGCTCTGGTAAATGCCAGCGTCTTCGTCGCCTGCAAAACGGACGCTGGAGATATTCCAGAGCACGATCACCCCTCCCATGGCAATGCCGAAGCTGATGAAGGCCGCGTAGACAAAGGTCAGGCTCATTGTGGGGAATATTTTCGCACCGATCAGCAGAAGTGGAAATACGGCGAGTATGGTGAACACTCGGGAGGCGAGCATATGGACTGACAGTCTGTCGAACCAACGTCCGAACAGCGCCATTGAGGGGATGATGAGTAGTTGAAACACTGTCCCGCGCGCCATTCCGATGGTAGCGTAGTCCAGCCCCAGTTCATCAACCAGGAACAGCGGCACCACTGGCAGGGTAGTCATAAAGGCGATTCCGTAGACCATGAATCCCATTTCGAAGCGGAAGAAATCGGGGCGACGTTTCAGCAATGCCACCATATCCTTCAAGGGTTGGGTAAAATGCTTGAAGACGAAACGCTCCATCTTGGCCGATCGATCAGCCTTGGTTGGCATGGATGCGTATACGAAGGTCGAGAGCAGATTGAAGACTCCGGCGAACAGGAAAACGTGTCTGAATCCGCCGGTGAGATGGTCCATGTAATATCCTGCCCCGAGCGACACTACAGCGGCCATTGATTCACGTAGTCCGTTTGAGAAACCGAACAATCCACCCTGTTTATCCCTTGCGATGTGTTGTTGGAGGATGCGGCTCTGCCCGGTCAGTTGGACGGTGAATGGCAGAAAGAAGAATACGAACATCAGCAGCAGGTGATACACATTGGTCATGAAGATTCCGCTCATCAGCGCCAGGCTGCTGATAATACCGGCTACCAGGATGAACGGACGCTGGTCACGTCCGGTGAGTATCTGTCCAACCCACAGCGCTGCCAGGCTGGAAACTGGCATCACCATGGTCAGCAGGGTGATCATCAGGGGGTCGGCATCGAGGGATTTGCGTGCTATTACTTCCCCGAAGCGGATGACTGCCATTGTCGGGCCTGCGAGGGTGACCGCCAGTATGAAGCGGTTACGCAGAACATCGGAGGGTAGTTGCAGGTTGAAGTACCAGACACGCATGGCGGAAAATATACTTGGAAAGTGTAAGCTTTACCCACTATCCTTTATTATCGGAGACCGGATACTGATATGCGTTCTCTGAACACTTAATCTCATCAAGCTCTGGAGTCACAAATTCCTCAGCTTTATCTTGGCTTCAACATTTTGCGGAGCATGGAGCTGAATGATTGCGTATACTAGCTGATACGTTCAGTCCCAAATTGATAATCTTTGAGTATGCTTATGTTTCATTCTGGTGGGGGGAATGAATATGCCCTCCCTCTTGATCTGCATGAATTCTTCAACTTTCGAGGCGTCATATGCGATGGTCGGCACTTCTCCTGAATTGTGTTCTCAGCGTGATATTCATGCTCATGTTTTTTGGCTGTTCTATGGAACAGGAACCAACATACAACAGGATGGGGATCAGCAAACATATTGAACGATATGTGACAACTGAAAATGAACGCACAATAGAGAAAAGCCTGACTGCCATAGTCGAGGTTGGAGAAGGTTCGGTACCATATATCCTCGATGCCTGGAAGGATTATGAGTCAGTGGAAGCGCGTTGCAGGCTCGCTTCCGCCATAGATTATATCGGCCCTCCCGCTGCTCCCCTGGTACCCTTTCTTCTGGAAGAGTTAAACGAAGTTGACGAGAGACGGATTTCCTGTGCGGCGATGGCGTTGGGTGGAATTGGACCAGCTTCTGCACCGGCAACAGAGATATTGGGAAATTTGCTTCGTTCTACGGATTACAGCACTCAGGCAAATTTACTATATGCCCTGGGCGGCATTGGTCCGGCGGCATCCAGCCAGATTCCGTTGATGCTGGAAGCCGCTGATCGTGAACAGACCAGTTCAATAGCGATTTCAGCGTTGGGCAACATGGGTGAGGCGGCGGTTGAAGCGGTCCTGCCCTGGCTTGAAGATGGTGATGATGCTCATCGATTACGTGCCTGCCAGATTCTTTCACGCATGCAAGGTGAAGATCTTGTGCTGGTTTTAACTCCTCTCAGCATTGCCCTGCGTGACGATAATCCAAAAGTACGTATTGAGGCGGTTAAGGCTTTGGGTGCTGCGAGAACATCCGCTATTCCGGTATATCCAAGCATAGTATATGCTTTACGTGATACTGATGACGAAGTTCGCGAAGAAATCGTGCAAGCCTTGATTAGTATTGGACCCATCGGCGGTAAGGAGTTGATCAACGCTCTCACTGACAAGTATTGGCGTTCACGCGAAGGCGCCGCCCGAGTCATTGGCACATTTTCATCGTTGGCAGAAACTGCAAAGTCAACTCTGATCTTGCGTTTGGATGATTCCAAGGTGGAAGTGCGTCTGGCTGTGATTCGCGCCTTGAGTACCTTGGGCCCGGAAGTGGTTGATGAGATGATACAGCAATTAAAATCGGGCAGTGTATATCGTCGATTTGGGGGGGCAAGAGTGCTTGGGGAAATAGGCCCTCCAGCAGCAGCTGCCATACCTGAATTGCAGAAGCTGCTCAACGACAAGGATGTTCTGATCCGATCTGAGGCTAAGAATGCAATCCGCTCGATTGTCGGTGATCGGTAGAGATAGTAGAGAGTTTCGTACAGATGGCAAAAAGTAAACGAACTGGTGGTCTGGTCTATTCTACTGGCCGGGTTGAACCCACCCTGGAAGAGGAAACGGCACCCGTACCCTCCGGTAACATGGAAGCCGTTTTGCGTATTGAGAAAAAGGGCCGGCGTGGTAAGACCGTAACCGTAGTCGAGATACATGGGGTAAACCCCGAGCACGCCAAGAATCTCGGCAAGAAGTTGAAGAACGCCTGCGGAGTGGGCGGGACGACCAAGGGGACGGTTGTTGAGCTTCAGGGCGACCAACGGGTCAGAGCCCGTGAATTGCTGGTGAAGGAAGGGTTGGTGATAAAGGGTGGGTGATGTTTGAGTTCCGGTTTCCCGGATGAAACAACTTGGTGCCATGCCCACGACATTCATGTCGTGGATGATCAAACGTATAGATACTATTAGGGTTTGCCCCGAGTGTGCCCGTCAAGTCGGGAATATTCATCACGGAATGACTCGATCCCGAACCATCCCTGCTGGCAGAGCCCGCAGGGGCACCATTCAGTCCGCAGTCCGCAGTCCGGAGCCAGTCAAACAGACAGACAGATAACCCGCGCTTGACGAGCAAGCACGGGCCTGTTTTTTCTATCTGTTCCTATATCCTATAGCCTTGTCTTCCTATAGCCTATAGCCTTGTCTTCCTATATCCTATAGCCTTGTCTTCCTATATCCTATAGCCTTGTCTTCCTATATCCTATAGCCTTGTCTTCCTATCGCCTGTCAGTTGTGCCTCATCTCTTCGGCCATTTCATTGATCTCGGTCAGATCCATCTTCATCTCAGCCCAACCGTACCACAGGGCATAGTCGGGACTCTGATGGAAGGTGCCCTGGAATGTTCTCATGCGATGCTTGAGGAACATGACGTGCAGCTTCTGCTCGATGGATGTCGGAGCGTCGTAGAAAGTCAGCAGCAGTGGGAACTCCATCGGGTATGCGTCATGTTTGACGATGGTACCATCCTGGTACAGACCGGCGACAGTTCGGATCGCTTCCGCCATCAGATGATCCGCCTGACGGATCATCTGGTCACCCTTTTCCAATTCACCGACGGCGAAGTTTTCGGAGTGACAATCCGAGCATACTTCAATCATCTTGTTACGTTCCACATCGAACGCTTCCTGGGTGGAGCGTGCAATATCAGCACCGACGACTACATCCAGCAATGCAGTCGGATTGCCTTCGAGGTCGAGCACGCCGAGGGCTTGCAGGATGGTTACCTGGTCAGCAGCCCACACCGAATCTTCCGGTAGCGGCAGACGTACAGCCAGGAACCCCCAGGCAGTGCGGACTTCGTGGTTACCGTCCGGCATGTGGCAGGTCTGGCAGGTGGGGGCGGCGGTGCCTTCCGGGAGGACGCCTTTTTGGACCAGATCGTTGCGCACGCCATGCTTTGATGAGGAATACATCTCCCACTGTGGATGGTCGAAACCCATGTGGCATGTTTTACATGCTTCGGGCTGACGAGCTTCTTCCACGGAGAAGGTGTGGCGGGTGTGGCAGGCATCGCAGGAAGCGTTGCCGAAAACGTGTCCATCCTCTTTCAGCGCGAGAATCTCTTCATCCGATTTGACGCCGATCTTGTGGCAGCCGCCGCAACCTTTACCACCTTCGATCAACTCTGATGGGTTCCAGTGCACGGTTGGCATGGCTTGCAACGCAGCCCAGGCGAGGGAGTGCTTTCCGGCCATGTACTGGTCAACTCGATCTTCATGGCATACAGCGCAAGTTTGCGGTGTCGGCAATTCAACGTTTGCAACGTCTTCCGCTGATGAATGGTTTTCGCCGTGACAAGTGCTGCAGGTAACATCTTCAGCGGCATGCTTGCTCAATTGCCAGTCCTGCACCGCCCCCGGTGTTACCTCGCTGTGACATTTGACACAGTCCTCGGCAGCGGCAATACCGACAAAGAGAAGAATACTTGTGAGTAACAAGGTGACGCGAAACAACTTGTGATTGTTCAAGGTGGACCCCAGGTTTACCCTTGTGAACGAATTGCACAAAGTACTGCCTGATCAGGTCCAGTTTTTTGTTGCAGGTCAAAAACGGTAGCATTCTCAACCGCTACAATTCCTTCAACATGTCTGATACTGAACGATGAATTCGCCATAATCTGAAGAAACCGTTTTCATCTCGAAATGACTCTCATTGAGCTGCTGCCCGTTGTGACGAGGGGTAGGCTTTTCTAACTTTTACATGTTATTGATACAGCAGTTATTGTGAATCAGTGGCAGGTTCCTGGGATATCAGGGGTATCCGATGATACTCCTCTATTTTTAACCTATTGGAGTGTGCAGTGGCACGTTACCCGTTCCCTCTCTGGCTGAAAGCATCACGGCCTTTCTCGTTCACAGCGTCCGCAACCCCGATTCTACTCGGGACCGCGTTGGCTTTCTACCAGACCGGCAGCATTGATATTTTCATGTTTCTCGCGGCTCTGTTCGGTGGGATATTTCTGCACGCTGGAACCAACCTGATCAGCGACTATTTCGATTATACCAAGGGCGTCGACCGTGAGGAAACTTATGGTGGCAGCCGCATCCTGGTGGAGAAGACCATGCTCCCCAAGGATGTTCTAATCGGCGGAATTGTTGCCTTTGCAGCGGCTTTTCTGATTGGTGTATATCTCGTAATCATCACCGGTTGGCCGATTGTGGTCTTTGGTCTGGCAGGTATCGCAGGCGGCTATTTTTACACTGCAGGTCCGGTGGGATACAAGTACCGCGCCTTGGGCGAGTTTCTGGTATTTGCGTTGATGGGCCCGTTGATGGTCTGGGGTGCACATTTTGTCCAGGTCGGGCAGTTGCAGTGGATGGTTCAGGTGGGCGATTTGCACATCGCACCGCTATTGATAAGTCTGCCGGTAGGAATTCTGGTGGCAGCTATCTTGTTCGCCAACAACTTGCGTGACATCGAGGATGACACCAAATCCGGATACTCGACACAGGCCAGTTTGCTCGGACGTAAAAATGCACGTGTGGCCTATGCTGCGTTGTTGTTCAGCGCCTACCTGGTGCTGGGAGGGTTGGTAGCTTTCAAGATGATGCCGATCTGGGCGTTGCTGCCATTCATTTCGATCCCGGCAGCGTTAAAGGTGAACAAGGTTATCCAGGAATCGCTGAAGCATGAACGTGGACATCTGGCGATGGTTGATGTCATGACCGCGCAGCTTCATTTTCAGTTCGGTATTTTGCTTACGGCCGGTATTGTGATCGGGTATTGGGTTTAGTTTTGACTGTGGGTAGCCCGGCACCTCAGCGTGCCGGGGAATAGCTGTGAGTTGTGAGTTGTGAGGAAAAGATAAAAACTTGACTTACCACGGACTTCAGTCCGTGAGATGTGTGGCCCGACTTGTTACATCAAGTCGGGTTTCTCGTACCCCTCATTTCCCCTTGTTAATCCCAGACATGAATGTATGGGGCATGACACAACACGTCGTCCTGCCCGTGTGGTTGATCAAGCCTCCCCTCTTGCCCGTGTTGGTTCTCCAACGCGGCTGATCGCTGTCTGATATGCCCCTGTGACCCGCCGTCCTTTTGGCGGTTCGCAGGGATGATCTGGTGATATTTTCCCTCTGTCTCGCACCCACCCGCGAGCAGGGTTTGGAATACCTATCTTACGCGATTCGATCATCAAACGATAGCCATTCATGCTCCCCATATTCCCCACATCCGACGCGGTGATACTGTTCACCGGCAACTATGGCTCCGGCAAAACGGAGATCTCAGTCAATGTCGCGACAGCTCTGGCACGTTACGGCGGCCACAAGGTCACCATCGCCGATCTCGATCTGGTGAATCCCTATTTCCGTTGCCGGGAAGCACGTGAACCGATGGAAAAATTGGGCATCCGAGTCGTAGCGCCGGAATCGGACATGCACAACGCCGACCTGCCGATTTTGTTGCCGGAAGTACGTGGAGCGGTGGCGAATCCGGACGGTTTCACCCTTCTCGATGTCGGCGGAGATAACGTGGGCGCGACTGTGTTGTCCTCGCTGGTGCCAACGTTCAAAACACGTGGCTACGAGATGCACTTCGTGTTGAATAAAAACCGACCGTTCACCGACACTGTGGATGGCGCCATGCGTCTGATGGACGAGATCGAAACCGCCAGCAAGCTGGAAGTCACCCACATCGTTGGCAACACCCACCTGATGGAACAAACCACCCTCGAGATGGCGCAGGATGGGGCGGCGTTTTGTGCGGAAACAGCCGAACGTCGTGGGGTTCAGACGGGTTTCGTCTCCTGCCCGGTGGACGAGTTGCTGAAACACGGATTGCTTGACGAGGAAGCTGCGGGCAAGATCAGCGGGACACTGGAACTAGACGGTTTTTCCGGGATTCCGGTCTTGCCGTTGAAACGGATCATGTTACCACCATGGCTCGGTGGTCCGGTGCCGGGAATTATGGCGACACATGCCCGTGATCGTTTCTCCCAATTGTCTGGTAATGGGTGATGTACCTGGGTTCGATGAACCCAGGGTGTGGTTGGCATCTGCCCCAGACATTTATGTCTGGGATAACCAAATGATTGATCTTCAGCCAACCCCAGACATAAATGTCTGGGGCAATAATCAATTTTCATCCACCGTTTCGACGGTCGGGTTGGTCCAGGTGACGGATAACCCGCCATCCCTCAAGTCAACTATCAGCTCTGCCCCATCACGCACATCCCCGGCGATCATTGCGCGACCCAGTTTTGTTTCGAGCTCGTGCTGAACAAAACGTTTCAGCGGACGCGCGCCATATACCGGATCATAGCCCTCTTTTGCGATGTGTTTTGTCGCCGCTTCGGTGAGGATAAGTGTCATATGTCGCGGCGCCAACCGTTTGCGTAAATCATCAACCAGCAGTTCGACGATCTGTTCGATTTCGACAAGTGTCAGCGTTTTGAACATCACGATATCGTCGAGCCGGTTCAGGAATTCCGGCCGCATCGCAGCCCGCAATTCACTCATCACCGCAGCACGTGCCGCCTCGCTGATCTGGCCAGTATCGTCAATACCTTCCATCAGGTGGGTCGATCCGATATTGCTGGTCAGGATCAGAACAGTGTTCTTGAAGTTGACCGTATGACCCTGGCTGTCGGTGATGCGTCCGTCATCGAGGATCTGCAGCAGGATATTGAAAGCGTCCGGATGTGCCTTTTCGATCTCGTCGAAAAGGACTACTGAGTATGGTTTACGTCGAATCGCCTCTGTCAACTGTCCACCTTCTTCGTAGCCGACATAGCCCGGAGGGGCACCGACGAGACGCGAGACGGCGTGCTTCTCCATATATTCGGACATGTCTATCCGAATTAAACTCTCCTCGCTGTCGAACAACGATTCGGCCAATGTTTTCGCGAGTTCAGTCTTCCCCACTCCAGTCGGTCCGAGGAACAGAAAGCTGCCGATTGGTCGGCGCGGGTCCTTGATTCCGGAACGTGCCCGGATGACTGCGTCCGCGACCAGTTGCACCGCTTCATCCTGGCCGATAACACGTTGATGGAGGATCTCGTCCAGCTTGAGCAGCTTCTCGCGTTCACCTTCCATCAACCGATTCACTGGGATACCTGTCCAGCGGCTGACGACTTCGGCGATCTCCTCTTCCGTGACTTCCTCACGCAGGAGGCTGGATTCTTCTGAACGGCTGGATTGGGCTTCCTCAGCCTGCTTCAGATCTTTCTGAAGTTGGGGTAGTTTACCATGTTGCAGCTCGGCAGCCTTGTTCAGATCGTATTCACGTTTCGCCTGCTCGATTTGCAACCGGACGGCGTCTATCTGTTCACGAATCTCTTTTGCCGCCTCAATTACAGACTTTTCTTGCTCCCATTGAGCACGCATGGCGTGGATCTTTTCACGGTTGTCAGCCAGTTCCTTGCGCAGCTCGTTGAGGCGCTCTTTGCTGGCCTTATCCTTCTCCTTGGCGAGGGCTGTTTCTTCAATCTGCAGCTGCATTTCGCGACGGGTCAGATCATCCAGCTCGGCGGGCATGGAATCGATCTCGGTCCGGATCATGGCGGACGCCTCATCCATCAGGTCGATGGCTTTGTCGGGAAGAAAACGGTCGCTGATATATCGGTCGGAGAGAATTGCTGCCGCGACCAGGGCGTTGTCCTGGATACGGATGCCATGGTGAACCTCGAACCGTTCACGGAGTCCGCGCAGGATAGAGATAGTGTCTTCGACGTTCGGCGCATCTATCTGGACCGGTTGGAACCGTCGTTCCAACGCCTTGTCCTTCTCGAGATGCTGACGGTATTCATCCAGCGTAGTTGCGCCTATGCAGTGGAGTTCGCCACGGGCGAGCATCGGCTTGAGCATGTTTCCAGCATCCATCGCGCCTTCGGTTTTGCCCGCGCCAACGATGGTATGGAGCTCGTCGATGAACAACAGGATGCGGCCTTCGCTCTGCTTGATCTCCTGTAGCACAGCTTTCAGTCGCTCTTCAAATTCGCCCCGGAACTTTGCTCCGGCCAGTAGCGAGCCAATGTCGAGGCTGAAAATGGTCTTGTCCTTCAGGGATTCGGGGACATCGCCTCGGACGATACGTTGCGCCAAACCCTCAATGATGGCGGTCTTCCCCACTCCCGGCTCGCCGATCAGGACAGGGTTGTTCTTGGTTTTGCGAGAGAGTATGCGGATGGTACGTCGGATCTCGGAATCCCGTCCGATGACCGGATCGAGTTTGCCGGAACGCGCTTCTTCTACCAAGTCACGACCATAACGTGTGAGCGCCTCGTAGGTTTCTTCCGGATTATCTGATTGCACGCGTTGATTGCCACGTACGGCTGTCATCGCCTTCAACAGACGGTCACGGCTTACGTTGAATTTTCCCAACAGTCCGCCTAGCGACGTGCCCGACGACTCTTCGATTAACGCGAGCAGGACATGTTCGACGCTGACGTAGTCATCCTTCAGCGCTTTCGCTTCATCCTGTGCGCGGACGAGGGTACGCTGAACATGTTGGGTGACCATCACCTGTCCGCTTCCGGCGCCGGGCCCGGACTGACTTGGTTTTTGGGCGAGTTGCTTCTCTATTGCGCGGAGAAGAGCATCTACGGGAACGTCCATCCGTTCGATCAGACGGCGGGTCAGCCCACTCTCCTGCTCCAGCATGGCAATTAGCAGATGGTCCAGATCGACATCGACATGTCCATGACGAATCGCCAGAGCCTGCGCTTCTGCAATGGCTTCCTGCGACTTTTTGGTGAATTTGTTCAGATCCATCGGTTTTCCCACATTATCATCGTTACCCTCTGCTGTATCAAAGCTCGTGCCAATGTACTAAAGTAGCTCCGATAATTTGCGAGTCGTGTATATCATTAATATTTCAGAGGATAGCCATCCGAGCAACGATTATCACTCAAACCTGACCATATCGCGTTGGTGGGATGATCTCCAGAACCCTGCCAATGTCGCGAGAATCTCCTGTCATAATGGCACCAATAAGCTGGCTGATGGTTATGACCAAAGTTACCTCACTGCCTGCTATAGCACCTTCAAATAATCCAGCTTGGGATAAGCCGCGTTTGCGAGCAAACACGGGCCTGTATTACTCTATCAAACACGGGCCTTTTATTACAGCTGCGGATGATCCCAGACATGAATGTCTGGGGCAAGATCTTATATCGGACACGTTTGTCTGATTTAAGTAGATGCGAGTGTCGGCCCCCGGTTTCACGAAACCGGGCTACATAAAGAGCTGAATACATGTAGGTCGCGGAAGCGAAGCCCCGCGACGTAAAAGGGCTCACTAGCCCAAGCCCCGCGACGTAAAAGGGCTCACTAGCCCAAGCCCCGCGACGTAAAAGGGCTCACTAGCCCAAGCTCCGCGACGTGAAAGGGTCCACTGACCCTACCAGTTTGGCTTTGGTCGACGGGCGCCATGTTCAACTGCGCAGGGTGTGTTGCGTGTGACATGCTGCTCCAGTGTTGCACAGTAGATGGCATTGAAGGTGCGGCAGGATTTTGCGCCGTCTATGTTATCCTTTGGCCAATTGGCTTGTTCGCAGTCCATTGTACACCATTTGATTTGTCCCTCCCCCACTCCTGCATTGTCAACAGTATCATTTTCACCGGGGAGTTTGTGATTTTGTCCCTGTTCCAAGATACGGTAAGGCAGTGTGCTGCCATCGTTGGGAACTTTGTGATTCATGGCGTTGTCGCTCTCATTATCAATTGAACGGAAAGCTTCAATATGGTGCCTGAAACTATCAGTCACCGAGGGTTGCTGTTTCGGCGTCACCATTTTGGAGTTTGCCTGGCTCTGAGTTCTCTGCGTTGAATTGTGCGGAATTAATTGTGATAATGACTTTGTACGGAGTGTGTAGTCGGTTTCCTCTTCAAAATTAAGCCCATGATCGCCCTGATGAAAACCACTCAGATGCTGGATAGCAGCGTTCCGTCAAACCCTCAAAAACCAAAACCAGAGCCTGGAATTGCAGTTTGAGTCTTGGAGGTGTATTTCGAGTGGAGACCCATTATTTAGAAATAGAATGCCGGATTTTTGGGACTTCGCACGTGAAAGACACGGTTCAAAGGGTGGATCGGGGGAGAATGCTGTTTTGAATTTCCAATCGCGCCCCGTCTCCTTAGGATATTTTGTTTATTACAATTTGTTAGAAATTGGCACACCAAGCATCTGTTCCTTACATTAGAGCCAAATTCAAGTGAGGCAGAAATGAGCATTGAACGCAGAATCAAGGTCCGCGGACCATTTCGACTGGCGACTTCTATCAACGTACTGCGTCGTGCAGAGAATCCGCGCTTGCTGACGCACGAACCTGTGCGCTTCCAATTTTCGCAGGAGGTGCCCGGTGGTGCTGTAGAGGTTGATGTTCGTCAGGATAGTCCCGGTTCGGATGTTTTCATCCGGGTGCTTGGTGATCTGGCTGATGGACCGGCCATGGACATCATAGCTAAACGTGTTATACGCATGTTTTCGCTGACGGTTAACTCAGATGGTTTCTATTCTGTCGCTCGCAAGGACGTTCATTTTCAGCGGGTGTTGACAGTTTGCCCGGACATGCGTCCGGTATTGTACCCCACGACCTTTGAGGGAGTTTTGACAGCCGTTTTGTCTTATCGTCAGAACGTACAGGAGACAGCGGCATTTCTGGCGAATGTCCGCGAGGTAGCGGGGGTAATCCCGGCGGGGCGTCCAAAGGCTCAAGCGTCACTTCCAGGCAAGTATACTTTCCTTGCAACTCCGGTGAAGGTATTAGAGTCAGCTGGTTTGCCAAAAGAGAAGATTCTCGATTTGAAGCGCATTGCTGCGCATCTGGTTGGTGAACCGGATTTGCTGGAGCGTCTCGACGGAATTAACGACATCACTTTATCACGTCGAGCATTGCAACATTTGCCAGGAATCAATAAGTCGATAGCGCTACATTTGCTTCAATATGCATATGGTCATTCCGACCTGTTGCTCGACAGCCCGATGTTGCGTGGTGCGGTCAAACGTTTCTATTCACTCCCGGAGCTCCCGGACGAGCGCACCTTGCTCCGTCTCGCTCATCCGTATGAGCGTTGGCGCAGCTGGTGGACATTTTCTCTTCTCACGGCGAACGAAATATCTGTTATTGTGTGAGTTAGCTTGATTGTTTACGTTATATGTGTTCAATTCTCCGCTATATTCTCTCCATATCAGGAGTGGCTCGAAGTCTTCCAATTAACGGTTGATTTCGATCACTCCTGCTGTACTCTAGCATTTTTTATTCCTATTTTGTTGGATAGACTAGGAATACGTTATGCCTGATCCGTCGCTTCGATTCGGCAGTGGGTGGAGTGTGTGCTTTTTACATGCCTGCGACGGGGGACAAGGACGAACAACTAGCATGGATTACAGGAGGACAGGCATGTTCAAGTTAGCGAATGTTCTACGAAGCTGGGCGGGCTTCACTTTGTTGCTCGCACTGATGTGCACGATGTTGGTGGCCCCATTTGCCAGCGCCCAGTTTACATCGATTTTGCAAGAAGGTTGGGAAAAGCCTGTTGGAACAGTATTCCCGTGGCAGACTTATGGCCATTGGTGGGCTGTTTCTCCGACCAATCCCTCTCTTCCCGCCTGGGATATTGAGTTCAACTCCATTTACCATCACCATGGCAACGACATAGAAGTTACTTCAGTGTGGTGTGCGGGTTCGTTGAATTCGCTTGAAGCGGGGATTGATCCCTACCCACCCAACACCTATACCCACCTTTACTGGGGTCCATTTGACATCGAAGCTGCTGCTCAGTATGAGGATGGTGAGGCGTATGGCAGTTTCTGGATTTGGGCGGATATGGACAGTCAGCACGCTTCCTTCTATTTCGGTGTCAGGCAGGGTGGCTACAGCTCTAATCTCAATGACTGGGATTTCATGTACATGAATGAAGAGGGTGGCACCAACCAGAACTGGGTTCAGGTGTCATTCGACTTCGATCATGTAATCGCCGCCCCCGGTGATACAATCTCATACATCGACGAAGGCATTTTAGACAATCTGTGGATTTCCCTGATTTTCTACTCTGATAGCAACCCTAACCCCGAACATCTGGGCGTGTTCATCGATGACATTGCTTTAGCAAGTAACGATGGTTTGTACGATTTCGATTATCGCGGCTACGAACTGATCGACCCTGACGATCCTGATGGCGATCCCTATGAGAACCTCTACGTCGGCACTCCGGTTCAGATGGCCGTAAAATGGAAGTCCTACAGCGATCTTCTCAGCGAAATTTGTGATCATGTGTTATATGATGGAAATAACAATGTGTTGTCTACAATCACTGATCAGTGGCAGGGAAGGAGCCTGGCTTATTCAGAGCCTTTCCCGATCACATTTACTCCGCAGCAGGAAGGCACA
>CAJVXH010000012.1 GCA_913009835.1 uncultured bacterium | reverse complement strand
CGTTACTCATGCCAGCATAGTCTTTTCTGTCTCCTCCAGCATGTCTCACAACACACCTTCGCAGGTGAACAGAATGCTCCCCTACCGATCCTTACGGATCCCGTGGCTTCGGTGGTGATTTTAGTCCCGAGAATTTTTGGCGCAAAACTACTCGACCAGTGAGCTATTACGCACTCTTTAAAGGAATGGCTGCTTCTAAGCCAACCTCCTGGTTGTCTGCGCGATTTCACATCCTTTAATCACTTAAATCACACTTGGGGACCTTAGCCGTCGATCTGGGTTGTTTCCCTCTCGCGAATGAAAGTTATCTCCCACTCGCTCACTCCCGCGAAAAATGCTACCGGCATTCGGAGTTTGACAGGGGTCGGTAACCTTTTGGGGCCCCTAACCCTATCAGTGCTCTACCTCCGGTAGACTATCGCGAGGCTGTTCCTAAAAACATTTCGGGGAGTACGAGCTATCTCCGAGTTTGATTGGCCTTTCACCCCTATCCACAGTTCATCCAAAGACTTTTCAACGTCTGGTGGTTCGGTCCTCCACGTAGTTTTACCTACGCTTCAACCTGACCATGGATAGATCACTCGGTTTCGCGTCTAGCGCCTGTAACCATCGCCCTATTCAGACTCGCTTTCGCTACGGCTCGGGACCTGAAGCCCTTAACCTTGCTACAGACGACTAACTCGCTGGCCCATTATGCAAAAGGTACGCCGTCACCCCTAAGGGCTCCGACTGCTTGTAGGCATGAGGTTTCAGGTACTATTTCACTCCCCTTCCGGGGTGCTTTTCACCTTTCCCTCACGGTACTGGTACACTATCGGTCTCTGAAGAGTATTTAGCCTTGGCAGATGGTCCTGCCAGCTTCACACAAGATTTCTCGTGTCCCGTGCTACTCGGGAGACATACGGGAGGCTTTCAGATTTCGACTACGGGGCTATCACCCGCTATGGCCCGCCTTTCCAGAACGGTTCGTCTATCCTCAGCTTTGTAACTCCCTGGCTTATTGCAGTCAGCCTGTATGATCCCGCAACCCCCGTGACGCAACGGCTGCAACCTTGGCACGTCACCGGTTTGGGCTGTTCCCCGTTCGCTCGCCGCTACTTAGGGAATCACTGTTGTTTTCTCTTCCTGAGGGTACTTAGATGTTTCAGTTCCCCTCGTTCGCGCAATGCGACTGGACATGACTCCAGCCGGGTTATCCCATTCGGAAATCGCCGGGTCTATGGTTGTTTGCACCTCACCGACGCTTATCGCAGCTTACCGCGTCCTTCATCGCCTTTCAGAGCCTAGGCATCCACCTCATGCCCTTACTAACTTGACCGAAATCCTTCTTTCCTTATCCAGGAAACGGACGAGGTCGGACTAACAATACTAACCTCAATTTTTAGAACCTCAAAAATGCGCTCCGCGACCCAACTCATGCATGTCTTATTGCATGAATTAGGAAGACCTCTTTACAGCCTCGATTGTCAAAGATCAATGTGGTGCTCAATACCAAATACACCCTAAGTGGAGCGTACCGGGATCGAACCGGTGACCCCCGGCTTGCAAAGCCGATGCTCTCCCAACTGAGCTAACGCCCCTTCAGTACCTGCCAGATGCGCGCCCAAGTCATTCGAACCCAAGGCCACTCAACGTGGGCCTGACAAGAATCGAACTTGTGACCTCACGCTTATCAGGCGTGCGCTCTAACCAACTGAGCTACAGGCCCACAGCCCAATCCCGCGCAGAGCGCGGGATTGAAATGATAAAATTCAGCGTACATGCTCAAATGTGCATTCGACCTTCGGCAGTAAAGTTGTCACAAGGTAAATATGCTCTTCGCAAAATTGGCAGTGTCATTCCAATTCTATCCCGAACAGACACCTTATGACTGCCTGCTCCTTAGAAAGGAGGTGATCCAGCCGCACGTTCCCGTACGGCTACCTTGTTACGACTTCACCCTAGTCATCGAGCTTACCTTCGACAGCCCTATTGATGGACCGGCTTCGGGTACTCCCGACTTCCATGGTGTGACGGGCGGTGTGTACAAGGCCCGGGAACGTATTCAACGTGGCGTGCTGATCCACGTTTACTAGCGATTCCGGCTTCATGCACTCGAGTTGCAGAGTGCAATCCGAACTGAGGATGGTTTTATGGGATTGGCTCAGCCTCGCGGCTTGGCGACCCTTTGTACCACCCATTGTAGCACGTGTGTAGCCCTGGACGTAAGGGCCATGAGGACTTGACGTCATCCCCACCTTCCTCCCGCTTAACGCGGGCAGTCTCGCCAGAGTGCCCAGCATAACCTGATGGCAACTGACGATAGGGGTTGCGCTCGTTGCGGGACTTAACCCAACATCTCACGACACGAGCTGACGACAGCCATGCAGCACCTCTGTACAGGTCCCGAAGGAGGACTCCCTTTCAGAAGTTTTCCGGCACAGTTCAAGCCCAGGTAAGGTTCTTCGCGTTGCATCGAATTAAACCACATGCTCCACCGCTTGTGCGGGCCCCCGTCAATTCCTTTGAGTTTCAACCTTGCGGCCGTACTCCCCAGGCGGATCACTTAACGCGTTAGCTACGACACTGAAAGGGTCGAATCTCCCAGCATCTAGTGATCATCGTTTAGGGCGTGGACTACCAGGGTATCTAATCCTGTTCGCTCCCCACGCTTTCGCGCCTCAGCGTCAGTATCGGGCCAGGGTACCGCCTTCGCCACCGGTGTTCTTCCTGATATCTACGCATTCCACCGCTACACCAGGAATTCCGTACCCCTCTACCGAACTCAAGAACTACAGTTTCTAAGGCAGATTCGAGGTTGAGCCTCGAACTTTCACCCCAGACTTGTAATCCCGCCTACGCGCCCTTTACGCCCAGTGATTCCGGACAACGCTTGCACCCCCCGTATTACCGCGGCTGCTGGCACGGAGTTAGCCGGTGCTTTCGCTGGAAATACCGTCATTATCGTCTTCCCTAACGGTGGTTTACGTTCGCAAGAACTTCATCCCACACGCGGGGTGGCTGCATCAGACTTTCGTCCATTGTGCAATATTCCTCACTGCTGCCTCCCGTAGGAGTCTGGGCCGTATCTCAGTCCCAGTGTGGCCGATCATCCTCTCAGACCGGCTACCCATCGTCGCCTTGGTGAGCCGTTACCTCACCAACAAGCTAACAGGGCGCAGGCCCATCCACCGGCGGCCGAAGCCTTTGATCCAAAGATATCATGCGGTATTAGCACCTCTTTCGAGGTGTTATCCCCCACCGGTGGGCAGGTAACCTACGTGTTACTCACCCGTTCGCCACTCTACTAATAGATCCGAAGATCTACGTTCGCGTTCGACTTGCATGTGTTAAGCCCCCCGCTAGCGTTCGTCCTGAGCCAGGATCAAACTCTCCATTGTCAAAATGACACACTTTAGCGTAAGTTGTGTCGCTCGCGATCTTACGATCACTTGGACACCGCACATCGTCGCATGTACGCTTGTCAAAGATCAGGTAATAATTGGCGACCTTAGTCGCCTAGCTATTTCAAACACAACCGGTTAACTACTTCAAAACCTGCTGTGCATTAGCCTTAAAGTGTATGGCTTTTTACTGCCCACTGTCAAGTGGAGGGCGAGACACAAAGTATCTCGTGCTGCTGCTGGTCACGGCTAAATAAGCCCAAAACTACCAACCTGCAAACACCTCAACTCAACTGTGAAAGAACGACCGATCTTCGTAACCAACTCGAGGATCGGCGCGCCGCAAATAGTACGACACTTCGCCTACTGAGTCAAGATCAAAGATTCAATGATCTCCCGATCTCCATCCATCACCAAACTCATCAGGCTTATACAAAGAACAACCGGGCGAACTAGCGCCCGGCCATATGTCGTGCGGGGCAAATGATACAACCTTGACTAAGCACCGTCAAGAGGCTGGAGACCGCAGGACTCCCCCGCGATTCCCATCACTTCTCGGCTTCTTCATCAGCCGCAGCTGAAGCCGCATCCTCATCTTCAGTATCTGAACGCGCTTCCACCATCTCTACCATCTCAACGACTTCTGACGCGCTCTCAGCGGCTGCTTCATCCGCCTTCTCTTCACCTGCCAGCTTTGCAGCTTCTTCGGCTGCCTGGGCTGCAAGCTCTTCCTCTGTGATGCCTTCTACCAGCTCACGGATGCTCAACTCCCTAAGAGCTTCAGGAGCTGACTCTGGAATCACCTGGACTAACACCTTGAAGATCACGTCCCCATGAGGACGAATCTCCACCTGATGTTCACCCAGTGTCTTGATTGGTGTGGACAAACTGATCTTCCTGCGATCAATCTGGATGTCCTGCTCAGCCAACGCATCTGCGATGTTGACGTTCGTTATCGCACCAAACATCTGTCCACGCTCGCTCACGCGAACCTTGAACTCAACCTTGGCACCAACAGCACGCTCGGCAACCGCCTCAGCGCGGCTACGACGCTCAGAATCCACATGCAGCAGAGCTTCACGCTCCGCCTCAAAACGCTTCCGGTAAAAACGGTTCGCCGGATATGCAATGCCTTGCGGCACCAAGTAGTTGCGCGCGAATCCCGGCTTCACATCGACATCATCGCCGGTGCGTCCAAGACTCTCATAACTCTCGCGAAGTATAACTTTCATCGTTCTTCACCACCTTCCATCAAGTCCTGAGTCCTGAGACCTGAGTCCTGAGACATAAGACCTGAAACCATAGACTTGATTTAACTCATGAACCTTGTGTACCTGTCAGCGCCCGTAATAAGGCGCTCGAATTGGCTTGAGTTTATTCGTGAAACTGAACAGCATGTGTTTCACTCAAGACTCAAGACCCAGGACTCAAGACTTCATTTACCGCGCCGTGTCCGAGACATACGGCAATAGCGCCATGAAACGGGCACGTTTGATCGCGTCTACCAGCATACGCTGGTTCTTCGCACACGTCCCACTGATGCGGCGAGGAATTATCTTCCCCTGCTCGGTGATGAAGCGGCTAAGCAACTTCATGTCCTTGTAGTCTATATAAAGGATGCCGTTCTCATGGAAACGGTCAACCTTCTTGCGGATTGACATCATGATTCAGCCCCTTCCTTCTTAACGACCTCAGCTTCAGCATCCGAAGATTCAGCAACGACTTCCTCTACCGCCTCTTTCTCTGTGGCAGCTTCTGAGTCTTTTGCTTCTTCCTCAACCTTCGTTTCAGAGTCATCGCCCTCTTTATCATCGCCCTCTTCCTTAGACTCAGTCTCCACAGTCTGCAACAAGTCGACTACCGGCGCTTCCTCTGACTGCTCAGCCATACGGCGGCGACGATCCTCAAGCGAGGACTTCAACGCCTTCTCACTCTCTTTCAACTTGAGCACCTTCACTGGAACATGAAGCAGGAGGTGACGCAGATTCAACGCGTCAAGGCGGCAGTGACGCTCCAGCTCAGTGGTACCGGTCGAGTCCATGTTGAACTCGTACACGACGTACACACCAAACGGACGTTTCTGAATCTCATAGGCGAGGCGTTTCTTGCCCCAATTGTCAATGTTGAGAATCTCCCCACCCTCAGTCGACTTGATCAAGTTCTCGATCTTATCGATCTGTTCCTTGATCGCCTCGTCACTCTGATTCGGGTCGAGGATAATCATCAGTTCATAACGACGAACCATACCATCTCCTTCGGTCTTGTTCGGCCAACAGCATCAGCGCACTCACTCAAGCACACATTCCATTGGCAGGAGGTTAACGCACGTCTCAAAGAGCATGCATCTCAACGAATCGCCAAGATGTGGTGTAGAACAGGAAAACACAAGATTCTCCAACAACAGGAGAGACAAGCGGCTTCATGCCTCCAGGAAGCAGCGTGCCGCCTGAAAGCATGAAATATAAACGTGATAACAGGATATTGCTTTTTAACGCTCAACCTCATCCCAAATCGCCCTGTTCGAGCACCTGTCGGATCTCGTCTCGATACCGCAAAAACGCCTCCCTGCCGGTTGTAGTAAGCAGATACAGTGTATGCGGTCTCCGATGTACAAACTCCTTACGAATTTCAACGTACCCAGCTGATTCAAGTTTCGACATGTGAGTCGACAAGTTGCCCTGGGTAAGATTGGTACGGTCCATCAGGAAAACGAAGTCTGCCGATTCGAGCACGTAAAGTAGCGACATCAACAATAAACGAGCCGGTTCATGAATGAGACGGTTAAGCTCAGGCAATCCCGTATAGCCTGCATCCTTTGTCCTGCCAGGCTTGCCCAAGTTACACCTCCTGTACACCAAGATTAGGATGATTGCGCAGGAAACGTATTAAACGCACAATCCCGATCACCAGCGATGGCGAACCTAACAACAACAGAATCAGCCATAGATGGATATGCCACGGCCTGTTCAATATCGTCAGCAGGAATCCCAGTGCACCGAAGATATAGAAATGTGGCATGGAACGTATGAATGCAATCATACAGAACGCCAAACCAATAATCGGCGCGAACAAATAGGGAAGAAGAATATCCGACATTTGCTCCCCAATGAATCCCGCTTTATCCAGAGCGAAAAACAAGAACACAAATGCCGCCATCGTGAGAAGAATGATCATGAGCCAAATTTTTCCGCGCCGGATTTTTCTCTGACGCTCTTCACCCCATTTCGCATATCCGATTCGCGGATGCGTGATCTTCCGCTTATAAGCGCGTATGCCAAGGATTATGAAAACTGGGATGGTCCCAACAAACCCCGTTGACGCCTCATCCCATAAAATCAGGCTCATCAAAAGAAATCCAACCCCCAACATCAATTCCACGGCACCATCTGAATTATAGGCGCGGAACGCTTCCTGCTCCAATTGAGCTAGTTCATCCTGCTTCATCTTACCCCCTTTTGCACGATATCTGCAAATTGGTTTGTGATACAAATTCGTTTGTATTGATAATAGGCTCTCGAAATTGCAAAATCAAGAGCTGGACACGAGTAACTCCAGAATATCGACAGGGGACGAAATACTCTTGCGACTGACAGACCTCCACACTCATTGTGCAGAGATTCGCCGGTGCAGCACAAACAGGGTTGAATCAGTCGGTGAGTAAATCAGGTAGAGATGCGCTCGAATTGGCACACACCATTCCGATATATATCGGTCCTGTGTAAAATGCTAGAGATCATTCGAAGATAGAATCCTACCCGAATAGGAGTAGGCATTCCCGATGGTTAAGTGGCTTTCCCCCAGCCGCGCCAGGTACTGCCCGCAGTTGCTGCCGATGGCGTTCTCTTCCAATTCGCCGATGGATTCGATCACCTCGTATCCCACATTGCGGAAATCTTCAGCCTTCATTTTCAGACGCAATGCCGGATCGGATTCATCCACATATCCATTCTCACTGGCGCGGATAGTCGGATTCATCGGTGTGAGCTTGATGAGGAAAGCGTCCGGACTGAAGAAACGTCGCAGCTCTTTCGGATCAACGGTGATCCCCACACCCAACGCAAAGTTGAGGGTCACCTTCCGCCCCACTCCACCATATATACGTTCCCCATAATCTGCCATCTCAGCAAAGATCATCGTGGGGGCAGGAATCAGGTGTTGACGTTCGTCCAGATCGGTGGAATGAAGCGAGAACTGGAACTGGAAACGATCCGGGTAAAGCTCTCGCTTGACAAGTAGCAACTCGTTGAAGAACTTCTTGCAGCCCTTCGGACCGACGGTCGAAACTGAAGGCAGCAATCCAGGCGCGCTATATCGTTCTGGTAATTGCCTCAGCACCGTAACCACGTCTCGGTTAAAGGCTGGCTCGCCCATCCGTGCGAACTGAATCTTCCATTTCACGCAGGGGATTCTCTTGTCTGGATATCGAACGTCAACCAGCGCGTCCAACTGGGCCAACATTGTGTCAGCGGAGACTTTGCCCTTGTACTGCAAGCCAGCGTCACAGAACCGGCATTGGATCGGGCAGCCCCAGAGGGTGGAGATGATGTTCACCCACTTCTCGTCACGGGGATAAGGCGGTTCGACCGATTCGGCAAACTCAAGGCGGCGCCCCTGTTCATCCTCCGCGATGTACACCATCGCGAGTTCAGGTACGCCGGTTCTGGCGACAATCTTCATCTACTACCGCTCCATTCGTTCCCAAATCCGCATTGCCACACGAATGCCATCCGCCACCGCGATTGAGGTCTGACGGTAACGGTCATTCCCAAGATCGCCAATAATAAACAGAGCTTCGCTCTCCTGCAAATGAGGGAGTGACATTGCCAGCTCTTTCGACACACAATCCAAATTAGGCTCTCTCCCCAACGCACAGAGCAACTCGTCAACCGTTTCAACTAATTCGCCTGACGCAGAGGTCCATCTCAGCTCAAGTCGTCCATCCTCCGTTGCGGCAATCGCTCTCATCTCCGAGTTCGAACGATACTCAATCCGAGGGTGAGCCTCCACTCGACTGACCAGCGGTTTCAACGCTCGAATCCGTTCCGAACGATTGAATATCATCACATCGTTGTTCACAGCGAGCTGCAATGCGTAGTCGAACGCTGCATCCCCCGCGCCGATAATCGCGATACATTTGTCACACGATTCACGTAATTCTACCACTTCATATCGAACCCGATTCGACAGGCCATCTTCAAGCAAATTCTCAGATAAACAAATCGGTTTTGTCCCCGTCGCGAGGATCAGGAGGTCACATTCCTTCACGTTTTGAGCGAACTCAAGAGCGAAACCCCGTTCCGTTGAGAGAATTCGAGAGACTGCTTCATTCTCGACATTAACACCGAATTGTTCTATCTGCTGACGAAACAGTCCAGCCAACGCCTCGCCTTTGATCCCACCCGGGAATCCCGGATAGTTCTCGACCAGGTTGGCGTTTCGGAGTAATCCACCGAGCTCATTGGCTTCGTAGAGTGTCGGGTTCAGGCCATAGCGTTGCAGTTGCATCGCAGCCGCCATTCCAGCCGGTCCCCCTCCAACGATACAGATTCGTGGATGAGTCATCGCAACATCTCCAGCATTTCAACAGTGCTGGTCATCCGTGCGAATCCATGGGACAGGTTGCGTAAGGTGGCCAGGTGATGTTCCTCGCTTATTGTTGCAGTGGCATCCACCGGCAGCCAGACGTTGAATCCACGGCAGAATGCACTACGAGCCGTCGTCTCCACGCACAGATGTGTCATAACCCCGCAAATGACTACCTGACTGATTCCTTGATCCTTCAACCTGGACTCGAGGTCGGTTCCGAGGAAGGCGTCATATGAACTCTTCTTAATCACTGTGCGAACGTCAGCGCAATGCTCAAAAATCAACAACTCTGCGCGCTCATCATCCTCAGTCAGATAATCCTTCCACCATTGACGCATCGGATTCCCCGCTGACGGAGCGTCCAGATGTTGGGTGAATAGCACAGGGCGGTTCTTAGATTGAAAACGATCAATCAGATCACCGATAGGGCCGATGATCGCTTCTCCGCTCGGAAGAAAGGCATGCGACTCATCCTTGAAGAAGTACTGCTGCATATCCAGAACCAACAACGCCGCCACCCGCGCGTCGAATTCAGGACCGCGTGTCAGCCCATTGTTATGGACCGACGAAAGGAACTGTTTCGCCTTCAAAGCACGGTTATCTATTGTCAGATATTGTTCTCTGGACATATCACGTTTCAGCTGATGAACATAAAAGGGACCGCCAGTAATGACGATCCCTTGATAGTACAATTTTACCCAGCCTACTGGTTAGCGGAAGAGACCGCCAAGCGTCAGCAGTGGGGCAATCACCAGGCTGATGACAGCCATCAGCTTGATGAGGATGTTCAGAGATGGACCAGAGGTATCCTTGAACGGATCGCCGACTGTGTCACCAACGACAGCAGCCTTGTGTGGCTCTGAACCCTTCCCGTAGGTCTTGCCATCCTTGGCAGTGAAGCCACCTTCGATCAGCTTCTTGGCATTGTCCCACGCACCACCTGCATTGGCCTGGAAAATCGCCATCAACACACCGGTAACCGTAACACCAGCAAGCAAACCACCCAGCATCTGGGCGCCGAAGAGGAAACCTACCAGCGGCGGAGTTGCGATTGCGATAAGACCCGGGACTACCATCTGACGGATAGCAGCGGCTGTGGAAATATCGACGCACTTGGCGTACTCAGGTTTGCCACGCGACGCTTCCATGATCTTCTTGTCGTCTTCAGTCCAGTCTTCACGTTCCGGACGGATCTTCATGATAGCCAATGCCGCCTTCAACTCTGGAATGTCCGAGAACTGACGACGCACTTCGACGATCATCTCCATCGCAGCTTTACCAACCGCGCTCATCGCGAAACTACTGAACAGGAACGGTAGCATACCACCGACGAACATTCCGGCCATCACCCACGGGTCGAGAATGTCAATTAAGAAATCGACTTCACTAATTGGTATCCCTCCCTTAGCAGCGATTGTAGATCTAACGACCGTTGTAAACGCCGCAAACAGGGCCAGAGCGGTCAACGCAGCCGAACCAATCGCAAAACCCTTACCGATGGCTGCCGTAGTATTACCGACGGCATCCAGGTTGTCGGTACGTTCACGGACTTCATGCGGAAGCTCTGCCATTTCAGCGATACCGCCAGCGTTATCAGCGACTGGGCCGTAAGCATCTACCGCAAGCTGAATACCAGTGGTGGAAAGCATACCGAGGGCCGCAATCGCAATGCCGTAAAGGCCGGCGAATTCGTACGACATGACGATCGCCACAGCCAGCACTATCAGCGGCCACAAGGTGGATCTCATGCCAGTTGCAAGACCAGCGATGAGGTTGGTCGCCGGGCCGGTCAGGGACTGCTCGGCAATATTGATAACCGGTGGCCGCTCCTTGGCAGTGTAGAACTCGGTGATGACACCAATCAACACACCAGCAGCCAGACCAACGATGGTCGCGACAAACACACCAAAGGCGGTCATCTCGATACCGCCAACATTCACCTTTTCGGGAACGAAGTAGGAAATGATGAACCAACTGGCAACAACCATGATCCCAGCAGCGCCAAATGTACCGATGTTCAACGCCATTTGTGGATTACCACCTTCCTTCGTACGCACGAAGAAAGTGCCAGCGATTGACACGATGATCCCGACACCAGCCAGAACCAACGGCAGTAACACAAGGTTTATCGCTGCTTCCTTCATGTCAGGGAGAACCCAGACGGTGGCACCGATAATCATCGCTGAAATAATCGAGCCGACATACGATTCGAAGAGGTCAGCACCCATACCCGCAACATCGCCAACGTTATCACCAACGTTATCAGCGATAGTTGCAGGGTTCAACGGATGGTCTTCCGGAATACCAGCTTCGACCTTACCTACCAGGTCAGCGCCGACATCAGCAGCTTTGGTGTAGATACCGCCACCGACACGAGCGAACAACGCTATCGAAGATGCACCCATGGAGAAGCCCGACAAAACCTGTAGCGTACGTGCCAGGTTTGAACTGCTGTCGAAGCCCATGAAGAACTTGAGGTAACCCACGAACAAGAGGCTGATGCCCAACACGGCAAGACCCACCACGTTCATTCCCATCACCGTGCCGCCAGAAAACGCGACCCCGAGAGCTTTGTTCAAACCAGTACGCGCTGCATGAGCCGTACGAACGTTTGCCAAGGTGGCGACTCGCATGCCAAAGTAGCCCGCCAAACCCGAGCAAAACGCGCCAATCACGAAAGAAACCGCAATCAGCCAATGCGTCTCGGTCTTGCCCATGTTTGCAAATGCAAGCAACGCAGCAATCACAACCACGAAAATCGCCAGCACCCGGTATTCACGTCCGATGAACGCCATCGCGCCCTCACGGATGTGAGAACCGATCTCAACCATGTACTCAGTGCCCGGATCCTGCTTCTTTACCCAATCGGACTTGATCGTCGCGAATATCAACCCGATGATGCCCATCACCGGCAGCGACCACAAAACCATCTGTGTCTTGTCCATCTCCCTGAACCCCCTCCTTAGTTACTGACTCGGGATGAACTCCGCTGGGGATAACACGGAACATCCATTTTCTCACCTAAATAAGATGGCGTGCCTACTCTCCCTCTCCCGGAAAAGGCACGCGCTTGCGATTGTGAATGTTCATCGCCCGTTTCGCTCCCAGAACCAGCCAGTCACGAGCCGCATCTGCAGCCGCAACCGCCATCCCATCAAGGTGAGCGAGTTCATCAACGGTCAATGGGTCCAGCACACGATCCGCAAGGTCTTCATAGCCGCCGACCTCAGGATCGTGATTTTCGTCACGAATTCCCACGCGTAAACGTGCAACATTATCACTAGCGAGTTCAAAAAGAACGGAGCGGAGGCCTCGATGTCCCCCGTCTCCGCCACGTTCACGCATTCTCAACTGACCACGAGGTAAATCGTGGTCGTCATACACTATCAGAATCTCTTGCGGCTGTAGGTCCAGCTTCCTGACTAACCTCCGAACCGGCTGACCGCTGCGATTCATAAACGTCTGTGGCAACAACAAGCGAACGTCCAGCCGAGCATAAGATGCCTGTCCGACTAGAGCCTCATCTGCCTGATGAAAGCCTGTCTTGAGCAACTTCGCCACCTGGCGGACAGCCCGGAAACCGAGATTGTGCCAAGTCGCCTCATACTCCGGTCCCGGATTTCCCAGACCGACAATGAGACGAGCTTCCACGATCTACTCCTTGCTTCCTTTGCCACCATCCTGGTCGGGCTTGGCTCCTTCTTCGCCTTCTTCGCCCTCAACGCCTTCTTCGCCTTCTTCGCCCTCTTCAGCTTCTTCAGCTTCTTCATCTTCAGCAGTGACAAGAGCACGAGGCATGACAACCGAGGCTACTGTACGATCCGATTCTTCCAAGATCTCGAGCGTTTCTGATTTGATATCCTCGATATGAATCGCATCATACAGATTCATCTCAGACACATCATAAACCAGCTCGTTGATCAGATCCATCGGCATGCAGCGAACGCTGAGTTCATAAACATTCTGCTGTAGAACACCACCCTGGTCCTTTACGCCAATGGGTGTGCCAATAAGACGAACCTGAATAGTCGATTCCATCATGACACCACGCTTGACAGCAAGCAGGTCAAGATGAACCGGAAGCTGAGTTACCGGATGACGCTGAAGTTCACGCAATACGCATTCGCGCGATTCATCTTCACTCGTCCCCCAACTAACCTGGATCAAGGTCGGACGACTGGAAACGAGATTACGGATGTCCTTCTCGTCAAAATCCAAAGCGATCGAAGTGACCGACTTGTCGTCATTTGAATGATAAAGCACTGCTGGCACACGACCACTTTGACGAAGGTGCTTCGCCGCTTGCGAACCACGGATATCGCGAATCTGTGCCTCAAGGGTACTTATATGGTTTTTGGCCACGTCCACTTCCTCTCAAACAAACAAACTGCTGATCGATTCTTCACGGTAAATGCGTAGAATCGCCTCCGCAAAGACTTCCTCTACTCCCAGACGCTTGATCCACTTCAGTCCCTTCTGATCTTCGCGTTCGGGAATTGTATCCAATATAAATAGCCGCTCAATCGGGCTTTTTTCCAATCGTTCAATCGCAGGACCACTCAACACGGGATGCACACAGGCCGCGAAGATGCTCTCCGCACCAGCATCTTTCAAGGCACGGGATGCCTCGCAGAGGGTACCGGCCGTGTCCACCATGTCATCAACCAACAGACAGGTCCGTCCCTCAACCTGTCCCAACACATTCATCGCTTTGGCAACATTCGCCTGGATCCGTCGCTTATCCACAATTGCTAATTCCGCTTCTAGGCGATTAGCGTATGCACGAGCGAGCTTGATCCCACCGACATCCGGTGAGACAACAGTCAAATTGTCGAAACGCTGCTGCTGAAATTCTGGAATCAATTCCGCTGAACCATATATATGGTCTAACGGAATGTCGAAAAAGCCTTGGATCTGGGCGCTGTGTAGATCCATCGTTAGCACACGATCCGCGCCAGCAGCATGAATCAGATTCGCTGTCAGCTTGGCAGTTATCGGTACACGTGACTCATCTTTGCGATCCTGACGAGCATATCCGAAATACGGGATAACCGCAGTAATCCGCTTCGCAGATGCACGACGACATGCGTCCAGAAGGATCAAGAGCTCCAGTAGATTGTCGCCGGGAGGAAATGTCGGCTGGACAATAAATATGTCCCATCCACGAATGTTCTCGTGGATCTTGACCGAAATCTCACCATCACTGAACCGGCCTACCTCCGCCTTGCCTATAGAGATACCGATATAATCAGCGATACTCTGAGCCAATGCGGGATGCGCATTGCCGGTAAAGATCTTGATCTGGTGACTAAGCCCGGAAATCAACGCCATTACTCCCTGTTGGGGTGGAAGGATTCGAACCTTCGTATAGCGGCCCCAAAAACCGCTGCCTTAACCACTTGGCGACACCCCAGTTCTCCCATGACTACTGAGAACAGTCTACAACCGATTCACTCACCGGGATTCCGCTGGATAGCTCGGAACCTGTCGCAAAATAAAATCGTTACGGTATGTCCAGAACACGATGCATGCCAACCAGGTTCTGATCACGAAGCCGCTCATAAACCTTCAAAATCTTCCGCTCGATCTCGTTACGGAAATCATTGTCAATCGGATGAGCTATGTCCTTGTACGTACCATCCGTCAACTTTCGAGATGGCATGCAAACAAACAGCCCCTGTCCGCCCTCAATGATTTTCAAGCCGCGCACGACAAAGACATCGTCAAACGTGATGTTGACAAACGCTTTCAGCTTGTCCTCATCGCGAAGATTGATGTTTATCTCTGTGATTTTCATTCAGTGCCTCTCGAACACGGTACTACTCGGTCATGTGGCCCATGTTCCGCATCTGTTCGTCATTCTTTCTGCATCACACATCAATGCATTTGCGACCAGATAACGTACCATCCCGTTGCTGAAACAACATGTCTGCCGATGAGGATACCTGTTTCCCGGCTGAAACTCCAGCCCCGGCATCATGCAGCTATCAATTAAACTCACTTAAGGTACGAGATTACAACATCAAGCGCAAAGATGATGAGCCCGCAAAGCATGAAAATACTTAGCGTCCATGCGCGATCAAGACAACCCAATACCATGTAATAAATAATTCCGGGATGCTAATCGCCCGGAATCAATGTGAGTTCGGAAGATAGGCTAGCGCTTTCATGCTGTCAAGCCTGCCCTGAGCCACTTCAAGTCGGTCTAAAAGCGAAGATTGTTCTCACTCATTGAGGACAAAAGTCGCCCCGCGGGTGGAAGCTGGCATCCAACCGCGATAAGACCTCGCATCAATCAATCAAACTGGAGCAATAGATAGTCCCGTTTGCCCTTGCGCAATACCACAACACCGCTAGGCAGGATGTCCTCGTGATCCACCATCTTGCCTTCTTCCGCTCTCTGGTCATTAACGTATAAAGCACCCTGCTTCAACATCCGCCTCGCTTCGCTCTTGCTCTTGACCAAAGCACACTCCGCCACCAGATCAACCAGATCAACGCCTAGCTCAAGACGTTGGCTACTCAACCTGCATGAAGGCCCTTCGCTGAAAACCTGATTGATCAAATCAGAGTCCAGATCTTCCAACCGTCCTGAATACAGCGCTTCAGCTCCAGCCACCATCCGTTCAGCCTGTAGCATACCATGCACCAGAGCTGTTACCTCCAATGCCAACCGCTTATGTGCGATGCGCGAACCCGGATTCTCCTCATGATCTTTCGCTAACTTCTCGATCTCTTCGAGGGGAAGGAAAGTAAACAGTTTCAAATGTTTGATCACATCACGGTCGTCTGTGCGAATCAAATACTGGTAGAAATCCCAGATACTCGTCCTCTTCGGATCGAGCCAGATGGCATTCCCTTCTGACTTCCCAAATTTCTCGCCGCTGGCCGTCTCCAACAATGGGAAGGTAATCCCGTACGCCTGCTCCCCGCTCCGACGTCGGATCAGGTCGATACCAGCGGTAATATTGCCCCACTGGTCCGAGCCGCCCATCTGAACACGACAGCCATGAGTTTCATTGAGATAAACGAAATCCCACGCCTGTAGCAGCATATAACTGAATTCGGTGTAGCTGATGCCCTGATCACGATCTTCCAGACGACGACGGACACTCTCCTTCGACATCATGGTGTTCACCGAAACCATCTTCCCAATACCACGCAACCAGTCGATCAAGCTGACATCCGCAATCCAATCAGCGTTGTTCAAAACCATCGCCGCAGGATGATCCGAATCTCCTTCAAAATCGAAGAAGCTCTCCATCTGAGATCTCATTCCATCGAGATTGTAAGCCAGATCATCATCATCGAGGAAGGAACGCTCGGCAGACTTGCCAGATGGATCACCCACCATCCCCGTCGCACCACCGACTAACGCTACAGCCTTGTGCCCCGCACGCTGAACATGCATCAATCCTATCAGAGGGATCAGACTCCCCAGATGCAGACTGTCAGCCGTTGGGTCAAAGCCGACATACACAGCGTTACCAGGAGTGTCGAACCATTTCACCACCCCCTCTTCGTCCGTGCACTGTTCTACGAATCCACGCTCTTTCAATACTTCGTACAGGTTACGCATCACTTTCTCCCTACTACTCACCAACCATGAACAATCCGCCAAAGTACTGACCGCAATGGCACACCGCAACATCGCTCAATGCACCCTGCAAGATCAACGTAAAGTTACCATTCAGCATACTGACTAACTCAACAACACTCCCCACCCTGCTTGAGGAGCCACACGAGTGAAGTCTCGGTTTGAGAATAGTTAAAGCGGTACTTCGGAAAACACTCTTTTTACTTCAGGTTTTCTCACATCCACCTTCTAAACTCAAGGTTTTCTTAGATGTTACGAAGAGTCGAAACCGCCGAATCGAGTCAAGATCCTGAGTTTTCTGCCGAAATACTATGCAGGACAACGGCGGAAGAGGATAGTGTGAAAAGTGTGAACCTCTTGGGTTCAAGAAGCAATGGACATGACGGGTGGACTTTGCGACAGCACAATCACGGTAGACCTCAGAAGTCGTGACTCACGAAAACAGGCAACGATGAGCATCAGCAGCGGAGATACCGCACTGAAATGTTAGCAAGCTCAGAATACGCTGGTTGGGTGGGTCGGTCCCCAAGCGTGGAAGTGTGAGCAAGGGCTCCGTCTTCGGTCGGTAGGCCAGGGGAAGCCGCCTGATGGGAAACCATCGGGTGGCTGTTTTACTCTTATGCCACTCGATACACCACCCGCCCGTGCGTACATTCTCCTTTTTACAACCGTCGAGGAAACGCATGAGCCGATACCCAGAAATTGACCTGAAGAATCTGCGCACCTACTCCGCCTCAGGTCGACCCTCAAAAATCGTCACCGAGATGGAAGCGACTCCACCGCAGGCTGGAATGAGCATGCGGGAATGGCTCAACGGTCTGCCAGACATCCTCAAGGCAGCAGACCTGAAAGCCATCGCGAAAGCCATCGTCGCTGCGCGATCAAATAACAAACCAGTTATCGTCATGATCGGCGGTCACGTAATTAAAACCGGATGCGCGCCCATCCTCATTGATCTCGTACATAGAGGATTCATTACCCATGTGGCTTCAAATGGCTCGGCCGCTATCCATGACACCGAGCTGGCCCGCTTTGGTCACACCTCCGAAGAGGTAGCCGAACAACTCACAGACGGTTCCTTCGGGATGGCCTCCGACACAGCAGCCCTGGTAAACAGCGCTGCAAAGCTGGCCTCAGAAAATGAGCTCGGCTTCGGTGAAGCTGTTGGAAAGCTGCTGGTCAAAGAAGAGGCGCTACATCTGAACCGTGCCCTTCTCGCGCAATGCTATGAAGCGGAGGTTCCATACACCCTGCACGTTGCCCTGGGTACAGATATTGTCCACCAACATCCGACCGCTGATGGCTGTGCCATTGGCGATGCCAGTCTGCGCGATTTTCGCATCTTCTGCGCGTCTGTGAGCAAACTGGGGAACGGTGGCGTTGTGCTAAACCTGGGCAGCTCAGTCATAATGCCAGAGGTGTTTCTGAAGGCCATTGCGGTCACACGAAACCTCGGAAACGATGTCGTAAACTTCACAACAGCTAATTTCGACATGATCCAACATTATCGTCCAACGGTGAACGTCGTCCAGCGGCCGGTCATGCCTGGTGGAAAAGGCTATGCAATCACCGGACATCACGAGATCATGATTCCGCTGCTGGCTGCCTGTATCCTCGAATACGCCACGGAAGTAAGCTCATGAATCTCTCAAGCGAACCAACTCCCGAACCGCATGAAGCGAAAATCGACCCAGAATTGCTGCAGGCTGCATCATATCGAGACTTGGCACATTGGATCGCCATACTCGATCTCGACCCTGCTCAGGTCAGCATTGAGGGCGATCTGGTGGATTGGATAGAGAATTGTGGAATTGATGTCAGACGTGTCGATGTCAGCGAAGGCGAAGATCAATCCAGCGGGGGAGTAGTTGTAAAAGGACCGTCAGGAGCATTCATGTTTATTACTGGCGATACACTCGACCTCTGCAACAGACAATTGGATGAGATTAAACCATATCTACTCAATCAGCCACCAGATGATGAAGAGACCAATCGTTCATGAGTGAGCCAACACCCCAAGGCAGCAGCAAACCGGTGAACTTCATACGCTCCCACGCTTCCCGTTTCCTCAAGTTCGGTGCAGTAGGTCTGCTCGGAGTTGGTGTAAACATGGCGGGATATGCACTGTGGCATGAGGTATTCGGTGTTGAAGACTACCTCGCTCGGGTGTTCGCTATCGAAATCGCGGTTCTGCACAACTTTGCCTGGAATTATTTCTGGACCTGGAAGGATCGTGGGCGAAACTACAGCAACTACTTCGGGCGACTGCTCCGTTACCACGGCAGCACCTTTTTCGCATCCTTCCTCATCCCGCTGGGAGTTGGATGGGCTGTGGATCGAGCGATGGGTGACTATCCTTTTGCCAATTACATCAGCCATCTCAGCGGCATAGCGGTTGGAATGATGGTGAATTATCTGATCAGCGATCTGTGGGTGTTCAGGGTGAGGAAATCAAGAGAAATAGGCTAAGCGCGCAATATCATTTCCTGCACTGCTCGGTCACCCATTTGAGGTAGGCGGGCAACCCATCTTCAACGTCAACAACCAACACTTCCGGCACATCGGAAGGGTGGAGCTCTTCTATCCGCCGGGTGAGATCCTTCAACCGCTTCGAAGTCGTCTTGATCAACAACAACTCTTCTTCATCTTCGTGCAGATCATCTTCCCAGAGATAGTGTGAATTGAGTCCGGGGATTCGGTTCACACATGCCGCAATCCCTTCCGTGACCAAGCTATTTGCAAGATTGCGACCCGCTAAACCGTTGTTGCCCGTCTGAGCAGGAACTGTCACAAATACAAGTTTAACGTTTGCCATCTGCCAGCCTACCCCGCCTTCGGTTCAGCCACAAGCCGCAGGCGTTGCGACCGACCCGGAATGCGTTCAAGCACGCCCTCAGCTTCCATGTCAAGTTTCACGGTTACCATATACCACTCAATAGATCCGTCGAAACCGTCCTTCAAATTTTCCCGAACCCTGCTCGTCAGCTCAATGAAAGTCAGGTCATCGCAATCAGACAGAGCAGATTCGATTGCCAACCGCATCTGCTCATACTTGATTCTGTTGATGCTGACCCCCTGCTTCTCCGGATCAGGGTGACGAGCATGTATGGTGTCTTCCATCCTCTCTCCATCGAGGTAATGCACTGACCAACGCTTCTTAAGCATGCGAAGGTACTGATCACCCTTGCAAGTGAGAAGCTACATACAGATGAAGGGAGCCCCAAGGGCTCCCTCTATAATATCGACAACTATATGGTCACTCAGGAGCGACTGATGCGATTCTTGCTCATCTCAAGCGGCTTCCAACCTTCTTCCGTCATCACCTGAATATGAGTCTCTACACTACCCTCGACTTCAGTCATCTGGTCTTCATTACGTTGAATCGTCGATGAAAGTGACATCGAAACCAGAGGAGTGACCGGCTTACGTTTCCTGACCTGCTGTACCAGTGATTTCTTCGGCGCTTCGCCATGCATTCGCGGAATGTGCAAGGTCGGGCGACGCTTTTCTTTCACTGCGGTGTACTTCTGCTGCACCTGGTTGCGTGAAATCCCAAAGTGCTCCGCCATCGCATCCGGACCGAGATCCTCATAATGCTGCAACAGGAAGCTCTCATCCTCTTCCGTCCACTTGCGCGGACCAACCTGAAGCTGCTCTGCTTCGCTAACACTCTGGTCAGGTACGAGCTCCGCAGCCTTATGCTTGATCTTACCATACTTTACACGGACAGCCTTCTTGGTCACACCAAAATGGCGCGCCAGTTCATCAAGGCTCATCGTATTGTAATTGGCCAACAAGTAACGTTCATCATCCTCACTCCACTTGCGCGGACCGCGAGGCTGAGTAGTTGGAGTTGGCGGCGGTGGTTCATCCGGTGCCTTCTGAGCCAACTGAAGAAAATCTGCACGGTTGCGCAGCTTGCCATACTTGACCCGAACAGCTTTTTTACTCACACCAAACTGCTTCGCCAGTTCCTGGATCGGGACTTTATTATAATTTGCAACGAGGTATGCCTCGTCTTCCGCCGTCCACTTCTTAGGCATTGCTCCTCCTTAAAGACACCAAACGCCGGGAGGCTTCCCGACGTGTCATGCACAATCCAGAATATTACACGAAAAACCGCCTCCCGGGGGTGAATCAATGACTCCGAGAGGCGACCAAATACGGAAGACGATTAACAGGAATCGTCGATTTCAAACGATTGGAGCTACTTCATCAAAACCATCTTGCGGACCTTTTCGTTTCCATCCGCACTCAGCTTGTAGAAGTATACACCACTCGGCAGCTCATCAGCCATGAACGTAACGTTGTGCGTTCCAGCGTTAACGCGGCGATCAACTAGCGTCGCGATTTCCTGACCGAGCACGTTGTAAACTGCCAGCTTCACCATACCCGCACGAGCCAATGAGAACTCTATGCTGGTAGAGGGGTTGAATGGGTTCGGGTAGTTCTGCTTCAACTCAAACTCGTTTGGCTGCAACCCGCTGCCTTCACCGACGGACAGTTCCTCACGGTTGCCGGTGAAGAAACCGCCGTACTCAGCCCACTGGCTGTTGCCTGGATCCTGCCAGAAACCAGTGCTATCGACGTGCATCGGATAGTTCGGCTGCCACTCAGCGTTCGCTTCGAAGATGTCGAGCAAGTCCTGCTTGGCGATACGGTGATAGACAATCGGATTGTCTGTCATTGTGCCTTCATCCTGAACGCCTGAACCTGCGTCCAAATCAAGTAGATACGAAATATGCAGGTAATCACCCTCGCTATCCAGGGCAATGCTCACATCAGACTCTGAACGACTTTCACCAGCTGGAGCACCATCAGAGCCTCCTGTATACTTCGTGTTAGTGACGTTCACCGGCTTCGTCCAGAGAAGACCATTGTACTCACCAGGGGGAGACGCGGTAATCTTAATGTCAGTGTTGGCAATGAATCCGCCCTCACCGTAATCAGTAGAATCCGGACCCCAATCACAGAACTCCATCACGCACCAGAGGATGCCTGTGTCGTCATCAAAATACAAGCTCGGACGGTCGGTCGTACGAGCCCATGATTCAGCCTGGCCCGCGAACGGCTGGTGATTGATCTGAGTCCAGACATCATCACCATTGTCATCCAGCATCCAATGGAATATGCGGGATTCGTAGAAAACGCCCACGCGGAAGAAGTCAAAAATACCGGCGGTGAAAGCTACATGCAGATTGTCTTCGTCATCGTAGATCACGGAGTTGTCTGTGTAGGTACGCATGGTGTCGCCGTTAGCTGCGTTAGTGTCGGGCAATGCATCGTAGATCGGACCGATGAACTGGGTAACATCTATCGGTTCTTCCCAGGTCACTCCAGCATCCAAACTCTCGAATACGTACAAATCGTTATTCACCTGGGTGTCATCAGTTTCTCCGAACACTTCACCGAGCGTTCCAAAACGGGCCACAACGATGCCCACCGCGATTTGTTCACCGGTAGTGCTGGGAGCGATGTCAGAGGAGATGTTCATAGCCAAATCGGTGATCACATGCGGATCGCCATCATGGTCAGGATTCATAATACCACTGACTGGGTCTGGAGCGAAACGGTAATAAGTAATCTGCATCATGTCCGCAAGACCTGTACGATACTCATGTTCAGTGACGTGAACATTGTTCGTGTTGCCAAACGTTGAGTGTGGCCAAATATGTTCGTTCACAAACGGATTCGGAACCGAACCTATGTTGAACAGATTCGGTACCCACGGGTTCTCAATCACAGCAACCGAGGACCACGGATCACCTGAAGCAGGAGAATAGTGGAATGTTCCGTAACCAATCGCATTCGGTGAATCATAGGCCAATGTTGTATAACCGCTGCGATAGCCATTCTCAAATTGAACCTGGGGAAGCGGATCAATCACAAATCCACCCGCACCATCGTCTGTAACCGTAGTATACACCACATGACGAGGATTGCCCTGATCCAAACCAGTCAGCTTGGTCCACACGATGTAGACGTTCCAATCTTCACCATCGGTATACCCGATCGAACGACCACAACCACCATTGTGCTGATCGTCCCAGCCAGTGCTGCCAAGGATTAGTGTGTCTCCCACGATCTCATCCAGCTCGTTGATCCTCGGCGTGAAGCCGATCATCTGTGCCGGGAGGTTGACAACTTCAGCACCTGTAAGGTATGGTAACGGTTCGTTAGGCAATTGTCGCTCAGTTTGAGCAAACGCCACAGTGCTGATCATGGTGACCAGCATAACAATTACTAGCAGGTTCTTCATCAATACTCCTCCACTTAAAACGTCTGTCCACTAACTGGCTGCACTGCCGGACCATCAGCCAGTCGCATGGGATTGGTTGTAGACTTCTTACACATCTGTTATACAATCTATAACATGGTGAGTGCAAGTGCATTGCCGCCCGATGTAGAAAATGAGAACTCGCACCTCTCATAGGCTCCCTCTAAAGGGTGGCTCTCTTGGCGAGAAACTCGCAAAAACTGCTTGGAGATTGTTTCTGACTCCTAAATTGTATAGGTTATAACAGGATGAGGATGAGTAAAGGAGTAATCGCGCTCGGTATCAGGTGGGAGCTTACCCCTATATTTACAGCCGCTCATCGTGTAGCTTCAGATTCGCTAAGCTAAGCAAAACCAACAGATAAACACCAGTCACTTATGGGCGATAGCCTGGAATCTCGACTGGTAAGAAGTAGCATCCTGTAGAACGGAGAAAGGAAGAGAACATGAAACGAACGTGGTCAATGATTTGTGTGCTTGGACTCGTGCTAACGATGGCTGCAGCGGTCATAGCCGACACGGTCTCACCGATTCTGAGCGTTGACACCAAAGAGATCAAGTTGAATGATGAGCCAGGTATACCTGGTTCCGAACGCCCGGCATTCGTTGGTGGAATGAACGAGCTGGACGAGATGATGGGTGATACGGTTGTTGTCGGTAACACCTGGCGTGACATGCAGCATAATGCCACCATGGGACGGATGATTGAAGTGGATAACTGGGAAGATGGTAGCACGACTCTTCACTTCACCTATTGTTATCGCTCATCGGCGGATGGTACCTCACAGACCTACTACATCACAGCAACACGGGATGCAGACGGCCTCATCACTCTTGAGGACACCTACACTACCGTTAATAGCCCCAGCAACTTCGGTGGATACCAGGTGATCAACCTGGATCCTGTCAGCGATATTCCGATCGTGACCTATCACGGTGGTCCACCGGCAGGAACGGATTATTACTCCTTCCATGCCACTCCGAATCCCTGGGTCCCGAACTTGTTCAATAATTTCGAGATTCCTCCAGTCGAAGTCGTAACCATGTGGCCGCATGCGGAAGCCGGGGAGTATAATGGAAACTACTACATCCATGCTATGCTGAATGAGTACGACCCCGATAACCTGCTCGAAGATGGTCTGTACTACAACCGTTCATTGCTAGACCCGCTTACCGGCGTGGTCAGCAACGCAACCCCAGGTCAAGAGGACCAGATTCTGGTAACCGACATTTCCATGAACTTGGCGAACGCTGTCGCTGTATCCCCTGATGGCAGCCATATCGCACTCGGTCAGACCGTCAGCCGTTTCAACACTCTCGACGAAGGTGATGAGGCCAACCAGTATAATAACGACATTTGGTACTGGGAAAGCACAGACGGCGGTGAGAACTGGAACTTTGGTATTGATAACGCGGTTAACATCACCAACTTCGTACCGCCGGTTCCGGATGCCCTCCCGGATACGACTGTGGCCAACGGTGACACCATGCGTGCCTACACCGAAATCGACATGGTTTACGATGCAGATAACGTGTTACACGTTGTCTTCAACGTACCCGGATACGATTTCTACCGCGGCTTCATCACCACCACAGCCCGCTTGTACTACTGGAATAGTCAGGATCAGCTCTTCGTCCAGGTTCAGGATGGTACTTACTGGAACGGCTACGTTGATGCTTGGGAGCGCATGGTAAACAATGCGCAACTTTACTATGATAACGTATCGGACCACATCTACTGCGCATGGTCGCAATACGGTGTGGATGGAGATACGACTGCGGAAGGGTTGCCGCGAGATGCAAGTACCACTTCCGGCGTTTACAGGATGGCTACCGACATTTGGATGTCCATGTCCGATGATAACGGCAAGCACTGGGCCATGCCAATCAATGTTACGCAGACGCGCAACGAAGGCACTGGCCTGGTCGAGTATGAGACGGAATCCGAACGCGAAATGAGTCTGGCTATAAATTCGGATGGCGACTACATCCATCTCTTCTACACTGTTGATTACGATCCGGGTATTGCCAGTCCTTCCACCACTCCGGTAGGTGTAGCCACGGACAACATTATGGTTTACCACTCGATTGCGAAGAGTGAACTGATCGATGAGTTCAACGCGAACGCTGAGTGGATTCGCAACTATCCGTTGCATGTTGACTCTTCTAATTACTACGATGATCCAGACGACTGGGCTTGGAACGGTCATGTGATTACCAGTGTGAAGGAATCGAATTCCAGCCTGCAACCGGATGAGTTCGAGTTGAAGCAGAACTACCCGAACCCATTTAACCCGAGCACGCTGATCTCCTTCAACATGTCACAGCCCGGTAAGGTCAAACTTGCGGTTTACGACGTACTCGGTCGTGAAGTCGCCACATTGATTGACCGCGGCATGAGTGCAGGTTCACACAGCGTGAACTTCTACGCAGGTGAACTGGCCAGCGGTGTCTACTTCTACAACATTACCTCCGGTAATGTCACCAAGACCCGCAAGATGGTCTTGCTGAAGTAACATTCTCCACCTGAAGCATAAGCAAACCCCGTGGCACATCGCCACGGGGCTTTTTGCTGTCAACAATCTGAATGTTCAATAGTTGTTAAGGAATGGTGCTGCGAGGTGCATCAGTCCACCCATCATCGATTTCCCCGCGACAAACAGCACCCAACCACCCAAAGCCAATCCAGGACCAAACGGAATTTCAACATCACGAATCGAGGTTTTCTTCGTCCAAGCCCAGAACAATGCAGCGATCAAGACTGAAACTGACGCTGTCAATAGAAACATTGGCAGGAATATTGGGTGCAAATACACGCCAATCGCCGCCACAAGTGTGATATCGCCCTCGCCCATTGCCTCTTCCCCGAATGAGGCGTTCGCAATTTTTCGCGTCAACCAGAAAAAACCACCAAGTATCCCTGCTGAGAGAACTGACAGCATCAAACCCGTCCAGCTCCCGATCAGGAAAGACAGTATTAAACCGGGGATCCCAAGTGTGAGTACAAGGATGTCCGGAACCGTTTTCGTCTCAAAGTCAATCATCCCGAGTGCGATCAAGTTCCATCCCATGACAATCCCAGCCAACGCGCTCCAGGTCAAGCCGAATTCAAGCAAGCTGATCAAAACCACTAGTCCACCCAGCAGTTCAACCACCGGGTAACGCATGGAAATAGCCGCTCCGCACCCACTACAGCGCGCTCTAAGAAACAAATAGGACAGTACCGGGATATTCTCCCACCAGCGAATCACATGGTCACAGTTCGGACAATGTGAAGCTGGATACACTATCGACTCTCCGCGTGGTACACGGTGAATCACCACGTTCAGAAAGCTGCCAACCATCAGACCGAGGATAGTCCCAAACACAAGTAGGACATCGAAGAGCGCTTCATCCATCAGGTAATTCCTCGTCATCTTGCAATCAAACAAATATCTACCACAAATAACGTACAAACAAAAACCCGGCAGGAGACCCGCCGGGTTGAAAAATTGAATCTCTGTAGATCAACCAAGTCCAGCCTGCATGACTCGACCAATCTGGAAAATCGGAAGATAAATCGATACCAGGATGACAAGAACGAGCCCACCCAGCAGAATGATCATCATCGGCTGAATCAAACTGGTCAACCGTTCCGAAATCGAATCCACCTGCTTCTCATAGAAGTATGCGGCACGATCCAGCAAAGTGTCCAACTCACCAGTTTCCTCACCAGTGGCAACTAACTGCACCAGTGTCGATGGGAACTTACCGGTCTTCTTCATCGATACTGAGATGGAGAAACCGTCCTTTACCATCGTCTTGACATCGTCCAAGGCCCTGCGAATAACCCGGTTGCCAACCACCCGTTGACAGTGATCAATCCCCTCAAGAACAGGGACACCCGAACCCATCAAAATTCCAAATGTTTTCGAGAAACGGTTCATCATGCTGTCAAGATGCAACTGCCCGAGGACAGGGAACTTTATCCGGAATGTATCCCAGGCTATACCGCCACGCTCGGTCAGAGTTAAAGTCCAACCAAAAATAAATGCAACTAGCGAGATACCAACTGTAGCGAAGAAGTTCTCGCTTAAAGTCGTACTGACAGCAATCAACATCCTGGTGTGAATCGGCAGACTGGCACCGAAGTTCGCGTAAATGTCAGTGAACATCGGGACGATGAAGATCAGCAAAGCCGTTAAAATGACAATCATGAAGATTACGATAATCACCGGGTATGTCAATGCCGATACAACCTTACGCCGCGTTTCAGCAACAGCTTCCAGATAGTTGCTGAGTTCGTCTAGCACCGTGTTCAACGAACCTGAAATCTCGCCGGCCTTCACCAACGCGATGTACAAACTGTCAAAAACACCCGGATGTTCTGCCAAAGCCTCTGAAAGAGCTTTACCACGTTTCAGATCAGTTGCGACAACTGCCAGAACTTTGCGGAAACGTCCGCTCTTCTCTTCCGACATCAGGTTCGCCACCGACTTTTCAATGGTCAAACCCGCCGAGAACATCGTCGATAACTGTCGGGTAAAAAACACTAACGTCTGAAGAGGTATCGCTGTCCGCATCTTGTAAATAGCAGTGCTAACCTGATCGATAATAGATGTCGATTCGGCTTGCTCTGCAATGCGGATCTCACGTAACGAAATGATTTTCCAGCCGCGTTTGGTCAGCGTGGACCACGCTGCCTCGTAGCTATTCGCACGTAAACGCTCTTCACGCCGTGTACCGTCCGGTTCAGTGATGATATAGCTAAAATTGGGCATGTTAGTCTGTCCTGATGGTTTGAGCGCGTCTCACAAGCGTATCTGCCCTACTACTCCGTCGTCACACGTAAAATCTCTGCCAAGGTCGTAATACCACGCTTAGTCTTGCTAAGGCCATGCTCACGAAGCGTCTCCATCCCCTGCTCAATCGCCATGTCACGAACTTCATCCTGACTGGCATTCTCAAAGATCAGGCGGCGGATATCTGGCGTCACGGAAAGTAGTTCAAAGATGCCGGTTCGGCTATGGTAACCCGTGTTGCGGCAGTGTACACAACCGCGACCCGTCATCCATTCGTGTGCTTCCCACTCATCCTTCGGAATATCGAGATACTCAAGCTCGGTTTCCTTCGGAATGTACTTCTCCTTACAGTGCGGACAAATCGTACGCACCAGACGCTGAGCCATTACCAATAGTAACGAAGATCCAGCGAGGAAAGGTGGTACACCAATATCAATCAAACGAGTGACTGTACTCGGTGCATCGTTGGCATGAACAGTTGAAAAAACAAGGTGACCGGTCAGTGAAAACTTGACCGCAATATCAGCCGTCTCTTCATCTCGAATCTCACCGATAAGCAACCGGTCAGGATCCTGACGCAGAATGGATCGAAGCGATGATGAGAATGTCAATCCGATTCGCGGCTTCACCTGCACCTGATTGATGCCATCCAAGTGATACTCAACCGGGTCCTCAACCGTTGTGATGTTATCGCCCTCGCTCATAATCTCGCGTAGCGAAGCATACAACGTTGTCGATTTACCAGAACCGGTCGGGCCGGAAATGATGATCATCCCGTAAGGCTTGATGATGTTGCGCTTGAAGATCTTGTACTGACGATCTTCAAAGCCAAGAGTGGCCAGGGTAAATCCGAAAGCTCCCTTATCCAGCAAACGCATCACCACCTTTTCGCCGTTGATCGTCGGCAAGATCGAAACACGAACATCCACTTCGCGATCTTTCGCTCGGATCGTGAAACGACCATCCTGTGGCAAACGCTTCTCAGCGATGTTCAACTTGGAAATAATCTTGATACGAGCAATGATGCCGTTATGCGCGGTTTTGGGTGGTTCCATCACCGCGTTCAAAACCCCATCAATGCGGTACCGGACCAGAACATTGTGTTCCTTGGGCTCAATATGAATATCAGTTGCACGCTCTTTCATCGCTTCGCCGATGATCATGTTCACCAGCTTGATGATAGGAGCGTCTTCCTGAGCCTTGGTATCAGTCATGTCGACCAAGCCTTCTTCGCCTTCATCCGACTCAGCGAAGAAATGCAGGTCGCCAATGACCTCTTTCGTCTCTCTCTGCTTGCGAATACGGACATACAACTGATCAATAGCATGACGGATCCCCTGAGGGGCTGCCATACCTACTTCGACCGTTACATCATCCGGTGCAATCTTCTGCAAGTTATCAATTGCGATGATATCATCCGGGTCCTCCATTGCGATCCAAACCACGTTTTCTTCGCGGATAGCAGCGATCAACGTGTTTTCAAGCGCAAACTCTTCGGGGATCATCCGGACAACATCTTCCTTGGACTCCAGCAATTGCTCGTTGTTGAAGAAGCGGTAATCGTTCTGCCTTGCGAGAGCGGAATACACATTCTCTTCCGTCGCAAAGCCAAGCGATACCAACATTTCGCCTACCTGAAGGTGTTCCTCCGGGGCTTTCTCCAGTGCTTCCTTGAGCTGTTCCTGGCTTACCAAACCTGCTTCGATGAGCATCTCGCCAATCTGCTGGCCTATGCGGAATCCTGCTTCCATCAACCTTTCCTTCTTCGGAAGTGAGAGAGTAAAGAATCTCGAAGTGAATATTCACCCTGGGCGAGAATCTCGCCCAGGGTGAATATATAGTTAGTTACATCATTCAGCGGGTGCGGCATCACGGATAAGGAATACTGTTATCGGTTCAATAGTTCCTTCTTGTACCCCGATAATATCGGCAGTAACCTGAACCTGTGTTTCGGTAACAGCTGGATCCGGGAAAGCCTCATCCTGGGTGATCATGAACCAACGGTTCGCTACACCAACTTCATCCGTATCCTCATATTGAGGACCAGGAATGTATGGGAAGTCTTTGGGACCAGTGTAGGCGAAGTACTGTTCTTCCCCGTTGATGTCGTCCGTCTTGAAGATTCTACCCTTGGCCGGGCTGAAGCTGACCAACTGGCTATTAATGGGCCAGCCATGTCCATCAAACACATCCAGACGTAACGCAAATCTACCGGGTGCGCCACCTTGTACGCCATAGTCCCAGGTGGCCGGTGTTCTGGTCATTACACCTACTGGTTCACCAATTGGTAATGCAAATAGAGGTGCTGAATCTGCGACTTCATTACCTTGGGTATCCAACACAACACCAGTGATAATGATTTCCTGATTGGTATGCTCACTGGCATACTCCAAGGTCGTGAAAGCAACACCCGGGGTAACCGTGCTGGTGTGTTCCGATTCATTACCAGTTATTGCCTGGTCAAGAATATGGGCAACCTCTGGACGATCAACCTCAAAGTACACCGTGTAGCCGTCAGCTACATCATTACCACGTGCATCATATACACGACCACTTATCTCCAGATCCCATATAGCGCCACCACCATCAAATACTTCGGGGCGGATTGTGACATCTATGCCCGCTGGCGGACCGGAGACAATCTGAACACCGTCAAACTGAGTGATGATGTCCTCGGTACCCTCATCATCTTCCGTCCAGATGCGCAGACGTATGAGCCCCTTCCTTGAACCAGAAGTAACGGTTACCTGCGCCGTTCCGTCAACCGTAAGCGCTGAGTCATAGGGCATACCATTGAGCGGGTCACGAGGATCCGGGAACTCGGTAACACCCTGACCGTAACTGTCGTTGATCCGGACACGAAATTCATCGCCAGCAGAATAAGGGAAAGATTCCGCAAGGAAGTAAACCCAGTGGGTTTCACTCGTCGGAACATCGTTCTCGGTGTATAGCGTCGCGTACACCGTTGTCTGCTCGAGACCATTTGTTCCCCGTACAGCGAGATTGTTCGAGTCGGCATCAGCTATGAAATATTGAGGAGAACCGGCGCGAACGTCAATAGTGGTGCTGAAAACCAAGTCGCTCTCAGGGTATGGACGCGCTTCGATCAGCCAGCTACCATAACGACCGTTCGTCAAGATCTGGGATGTAGTAGTACCATCACCAAGCGTGGAGTCAGGCTGGCTGATAGCACCAACCAATCCACCATCCAGATTGCGGATACTTACATCCAGCTCAATGTTCTCAACGCCAGCGCCATTTGCATCTAACGCGGTCAAGCGAACATATGCTGTGTCGACTGCTTGCGGGGCCGGCGTCAACACACCTGGATCTATAATCATGGAGATCTCAGTGATAGTCGTACCCTCAGTCACTTCAATCTCCCTGGAGGCCAAGGCAGTTGTCTGAGTCGGGAATGCGCGGGCTTCAACACGCCAAGTTCCAAAAGTGCCTTCAGTGTTGATCGTTACCTGAGCTACACCAGCACTATCTGTTGTGTCAGAAGCAGCGATGGTACCCAAGCCTGGGGAACCGTCCACATTAACCAGCTTGAAATAGACAAGCCGATCCATGAGCGAAGAACTGTTGAGATCACGAGCCGTAGCTGAAACCTCGATCTGCTCATTGCCACCGGGCACGCAAAAGACTTCATCATTGTCAACAGACATGTTTATGGACTGAATCGCTGAACCCTCAGTCACGCTAAGAGTACTCGTGGCCAGAGGTTCAACCTGATCCTCGTAAGCACGTACTTCAACTACCCAATCGCCATAATCACCGTTAGTGTTGATGGTGGTAATGGCTGTTCCAGTCGAATCAGTACTGTCAGGCTGAGCAATAGATGCGCCAATCGGGGTGCCGTCCGGGTCACGGACAGTCATGTGCAAACGATGATATGGCACAGCGTTATTCAGCTCGTTGTAAGCAATGGCGAAGACTGATGCTGAAGCGGAAACTCCCGGTTCTGCATAAATCTCATCCGGAGTTACGTTCAGGTAGACCGCAACAACTTCAGAGCCTGAATCCACCTGCAATGTATCCGTCCATGCCGTAGCTATGGATGGATTGGTGCGTGCTTCAACTACCCAGGTTCCGTGCTCCCCATTAGTGTTGATCGTAGCAATCGTGAAACCTGTAGTGTCGGTAATAGCCGGTATGCTTATCGTACCTACACCTTCTGCCAGGTTCACATTGCTCAATTTGAGGAATAACGGCAGGCTGGGGATACCGTTGTTGTTCTCGTCAGCTGCAACGATGGTAACCGTTGTCTGAAGGTTCTCTCCCGGCATCGCGGTCAGATCATCGGGGGAAATGCTAAGATATATCTGGGATACCTGAGAACCCCAGACAGTCCAATTAACGGTCACGGTATCGGCATCAACAATAGCCCTGGTGTAACGAAGGCTCTTCTCATCGAGTGTTTCGTTAGCTTCCCAAGTTTCCAATTGCACAGAACCCTTGCCCAAGAATGGGTTGCCATCAGCAACGGCACCTTCGCCCTGTTCAACAATGTCGAAAGGCGGATTTCCGTTACGTCCCTGACCGTCAAGGACTGGAGAACCTTCAATGGGAACCATCGCCGGCAGCTCGTCACCAATGGTTGTTACTGAAGTGATCTGTTGACCGCCTGGGACATCAACATAAGCTCTCAACACAACTTCCAGCATGCCCTGTACTTCGTCCACTGAAAGCGTAGAGGTGTAAGATGTGGTAGCGTTGTTCCAGACAGGTTCGGTCAGGTTGGCGCTTGCGCCGTTGATGATCTCAAGATTGATGGCAACACCCGGAACGAAAATGCCGGACAAATTCGACACCCTCACCGTGATATTGCTCAATGCAGGTTGTCCCGCAAGGGCAACGGCATTCGCAGGATCAGCCGTCATCACGACGATAATATCTTCTGTCGTCGCGGTTACTGTGCTCGTTTGAGATTTTACGGTACCGGCAATCGCCTGGACCTCTGTCTGGTTGTTCTCACCAAAGGACAAATAGGTTACGATCAGGCGAGCCTTAAGCTGTCCATTGGAATCAGTCTTGTTGTTTCCTGTAACATACTGGATCGCACCGAAATCTGTGGTTGTGATAGTGACCGTAGCATCACTAACCAGTGCGCCGCTGTTATCACGCGCAGTTGCGGTGACCATCACGGTGTCTTGACTGCCATAATACCCCGAGAGGTCAATGTCCGCCAGCTCTAAATCCAGAGAGGCTACCAACAACGTAGGCCCATCAGTATTGCCGGGGGTACCCCCAATCGGATTCTTGTCACCGCACGATACGAGCGCGAAGGCTGCGAACAGCACCAGCAGTGTCAGTGAAAACGTAATGTGCTTTCGAATCATCTCTACCTCCTGCGTTCAGCGGTACTATACCGCTATCAGCTAACTACATGTAGTATTCAATCGTGAATAGGTCTATCCATCTTTCTGGCTCCCCCATTACTCAGGATAGTCCAATCACAGACGGATGCGTTACTTGCTCTCGTACTCTATGTGTTAGTAATGATCAAGATCGCAATCGTTGCAGTCTGCAGGAAAATGCCTAGATACATCCTGAATGTCGACCAAAAAGTCGGTAACCACTTCTCAGGTATGTAGATTGCATCCCCTGACTGTATCTTCAAACCGTTTCTAGCCAACAGGAATTGTGATCTCTCATACGTCATGATCCTCACATTCCGCTTGTCAGCTTCCTTCAAGTATCCACCAGCAAACTTGATATAATCCTTGTACTTCCAATCCTCTTGAAAATCGTAATACCCAGGTTGTTCTACTGCGCCTATCACAAGAACATGATACACTTTCTTCGGGATGTTGATCACGAGACTGTCGAACAAAGCAATGTTGTTCAGCTCTACCTCTTCCTCATCATCCCCAAACAATTCTACAAAATCCACCGGGATAAAATCGCGACGCAAGGTTCGCCTGAAATCACGTATCAGGTTAACTTCAGCACGCGAAATCAATTGGTAATGCAAAGAATCCAAACGCTCAACTTCTCGTGCCATCAGATTCTGATCCGATTGCACATGCCAGATTCTCGAACCACTGAGCGAAGCTTGATCTGTCAATCCCCCAGCCAACTCAATAACATCCAGTAGTCTGGTCTCATCAGCCAGAATCGGATACTCACCAGGCCGTTCAACCTCTCCTCGAACGATCACTGTCGCACGGGCAAAAGATCTGTTTGCCTTCAGGGTGACATATACAAGGTCACCCGGAAAAAGCGCGGGACCCCGTGAACCACCCAAGCTACCAAGACTGACAAGCTGCGTGTTCGGTTGACCATCCACAAAGTGAGTCAACTGAACCTCATCACCCAACGCGGAGGCTCCAAGACCACCGGCAAGCTCAATCGCCTCCCGCAGATGATCGCCCTCAACCCACTCATAAGTTCCCGGCATGACGACACCGCCGCTGACCTCAAATACGGATTGCTCATTAAGGTCAAGCTCTGGCGAAACTATGATATGCGCACCAGCCGTCAGATGAGGGTTAGCGTCAGGGTTACCAAATCTAAGGTAACGCAGTCGGTCTACACTCTCACGTCGACCATCCGCATGGACTAGCACCGCATGGCGATCACTCGCCTCATCGGTCAGTCCACCTGCCAGGGTGATCACGGTTAACGCACGATCCGCCGGTGTTACAACATATTGTCCCGGCAACGCTACCTCACCGCCAATAGATACCCGCATCTGACGCATACTCAGAAGCGATATGTCCATCGGGATGTCACCCAGCTCCGCGCTCCAACTATCAGCTATCACTGCTCGCGCGGCAGATAGACTTAAGCCGTCCAGCTTCAGCATCGGAAACTGGGGCACGATAAGAGTGCCTTCCGGCGTGATCTCGACCTTGAAAAACAAGCCAATGCCACCACGCAGATTGATACCCAGAACGTCGCCCGGACCCAAAATGTAGGTGTCAGCCTCTATCGGCGCATCCAACGCCATCGCTGCCTGAGGCGGCGTGGATAACCTGGCCGATTGATCGTTGAGACCCAAGGCATTTCGGCGGGCCTTCTCGAATTGCTCAGCCTGCTGCTGGCTATCGAGAACGCTTCCCGACTGTTGGGCCAGAGTGGGAATGGAAGAAAAAATAATCGCTGTGCAAAGAACCACGTAAAACCAGTGGCGCCTCGTAAATTGCGCCGAGAACATCAGAAACGCCAACCCCACGACCGTTGCTGGTATGAAACCAGTGTCGAGGCTATTCGCCATTATCCTCATACTTCTCAAGATGTTCTTCTTCCTTCTCATCAAAATTCGCCTGCTCCAACGCATGACGTTCAGCTTCCATGATCAGCGGGCTCTTTACGATTCCACTCATGTCATCTCTGATGATCGTCGGAGTAATCTCAATTATCATGTCCGTCTTCTTAATCTTTATCGACTTGTGACGGAACAGACCACCTATAAACGGAATGTCTCCAAGGAACGGAACCTTGTAGACAGTGTTCTGACGGTCAGTCTTCAACAAACCAGCGATAATAATCGTCTGGCCATCACGCACTCGAATGGTTGTCGTTGCAGAACGAACAACTGTCCAGGGAATCGTCTGGTCCGGACCAATCCAACTGTAAATGTTGGAGACTTCCGGGGTAATCACCACGGTAATGTACCCATCAGTGTTCACCGTCGGGACGATATCAAGCATGATGCCGACTTCTTCGGTCTGGGTACGAACCTGACCACCAACGCCGCCAGCTGAGAGGACGTATGGAACCTTGTCCACAACCTTAATCACTGCCGGTTTGTTGTTCATGGTAGCGATCTTGCTGTTTGCAAGAACTTCTGCCAAGTTGTTCTTCAGCAGATAATCGAGCGCAATCTCAAACATCGGTTCCTGGTAACCAAAACTACCAAAGGTGTTCAGATCATCGATCGGTACATACGGTACCTGCTGCGGAAGGTCGCTCGGACGCGAAGCATTCGGCGGGCTTGCGCCTTCATACAGAACCGTTTCAAATGGGGTCAATTTGCTCCAGTTGATCCCGTACTTCTCTTCGTCATCAACCGACACCTCGATGATCCGAGCCTCAAGCATGATCTGTAGGGCAGGACGGTCAACCTCTTCAATCACTGAACGAATTTCATTAATCACCTTGGGACTGGTGATTAATAATAACTTGTTGCCGCTGCGGTCAACCTGAACTGATGCGTTGAAATCAACCAGCATTTTCGCGATCTCTTCCGCGTTGGCATACTGAAGACTTACCACATAGCTGGTAAGGCCGACTTCTTCGCGCAACTTACGCTGTTCCGCCACCAGGAAACTGTTCCCGACGACTTCATAGGAAAGACCAGCGGCCCGGACCACGAGATTCATGGCTTCTTCAATCGGAGTATTGTGCAGGTGGACTGTGATCCTTTCCTGCTGATTTACTCCTGGACCCGTTACGATGTTGTAGCCACTCTCGGCGGCCAGAATCGACAACACCGTCGGCAAGCTTGCATCATCGGCATCAATTGTGACGGTCTTGCTCAACATCGTTGAACTCGACATCTCATCGGTTTCTGTACCGGCATTCGCACCGGTCACAGCCGTGGTGAAGGCAAACAGCGCCAACAACAGTACGGTGATGGCCTTGCAACGCATGAACGTTTTCTCCCTGGGATCAGCTATCTTGGCACTCATTTCTTATGATATCACTGAATCGAATCAACCCATCTAATGAACCTTGGGCTGGACGATGCTTTGTCGTGCTAAACCACGGATTACCGGTTTCCACTCTGCGTTGTATCTGCAGGAGTTTCCGATGTCTCCGTGCCAGCTGCCACCCCGGCTTGTGCCGTATCACCTGAGGTGTCTGTGGATATATCCCTGACTTCGTCGTCAGTCGTCGGCATCACGTCGCCGGGGAAACCGACATTCGTATACATCGATTGCCAGTCTTCATTCCCAATCGGACGAACGCTTAGCATCATGCCTGTCGCTTGAAGAGTCTCACGAATGGGACGATTCTTCATGATACGACGCTCACCATGACCGACGAGAGTCACTTTTTAGATCGGAAGAGCGTCGTGTAGGGAAAGAGTGTAGATCTCGGTGGTCGCCGTATCATTAAAAAACAAAACACAAAAAAAAAAAAATAAAAGAAGAGAAAGAATTGACTCCAAAAACACGAGAGGG
>CAJVXH010000011.1 GCA_913009835.1 uncultured bacterium | reverse complement strand
GCACGATCTAGAGACACTGCAGCACAGTCCAGTGATGTGTATCGCTGCGCGTAGTTTTTTTTTTTTTGTCTTTTTTTCTTTTTTTTTTCACGTTTTTTTTTTTTAATGATACGGCGACCACCGAGATCTACACTCTTTCCCTACACGACGCTCTTCCGATCTCGCCAGAAGCAACGGCTTCACAGCTACCGACGATTCGGATGCATTGGCCTTGATCACGCTGCTGTCAACATGAAGAAGACGCTTGCCCAACAGGCCAGCATGATCGCACTGCCCCAGAATCTGATGGAAAAACTCCTCGAACAACTCCGGACCGAAACGCACCAGCGCCTTCGACACCACGCTGTGATCCGGTACTGTCTCGTCAAGGTCGTACTGTAGAAACCAATGCCACGACAAACGATCCGAAGCCTGACGCATCGTCTCACGAATCGACAGACCGTGAAGGAAAGACAACAGCAACACCTTCACCACAACGACCGGATCCACAGAATGCGGACCGGCATGGTAATACAGATCCACTGTCCGCCGACGAACGAACTCGAAATCGAGAATGGACGACAACTGACGCAGCACATCATCATGCGGAACAAGGTCGTCCAACTGTACCTGATAAAACATCTTCGGGTCTATCTGCTTGCTACCACGCATCGCTACCTCGATTCTTATGACGATCAGGTAGAAAACAGGTACACATTTCAACACTCTCGCGCAATCAGAGGCGAGAGCCCAATGGGCAACAGACCCTATGGGCTGTGGGCTGTGGACTGCGAAGGTAGTATGCTGTCATCCAGATTGTTTTTGTGAAGGATCTCATTGTTATTACAAGTGTTTACGCAGACCACCGCTCCAAACCTAGAGAGTTTAACCAACCTTATCAATTTTCTATAAACCAGGTTAAACTCACTCAATTTGATTCGGCATCCTGATTGAATGCCGTCTGACCGAATTCCATTTATGGGGAGTTTTCCCCAGTTTTCCTGTTTTGGTTAAACTCGGTTAAACTCCACATAACTCCTCAGCCGACTTATTTTCCTGAAACCAGTTTGGATTTATGGAGAGTTTCCCCTAGTTTTCCTTATCTAGTTAAACTTGGTTAAACTCTCCATAAACGCCATGGACCCTCGAAACAACCCATTTGCTCCGGGTGCGGGAACACCTCCACCGGAACTGTCTGGACGCGACGATTTAATTGAGCGTGCAGCAATTGCCATAGACAGAATTCGCCTTCGCAATCCAGCACGATCGCTCATTCTTCATGGCCTGCGTGGGGTCGGGAAAACTGTTCTTCTGAATCACATCAGAATTGAAGCGGAATCTCGAGGGATTACAACCATTCGTTTGGAAGCGCCGGAAGCGCGATCATTACCCTCTTTGCTGGCACCGAATCTGAGAATGGCCCTGTTGCGCCTTAGCAGAGGCGAGGCGCGAAAACTCGCTTTGCAAAGAGCATGGCAGGCACTTGCTGGGTTTGTCGGATCTCTCAAAGTGACATATCAGGACATTGAAGTTAGCTTGGATGTTGAACCGGAATTGGGTTTGGCGGATACCGGAGATTTTGAGCTAGATCTGGTAGATTTACTAACAGCTGTTGGCGAAGCTGCTGCGGAACAAAAGACAGCAATTGTGATTGTGCTCGATGAGCTTCAATACGTACCAAAAGAGCAGTTGGCTGCACTCATCCGAGCATTGCATTCCATCAGTCAGGATGTCCTTCCGATCACGATGCTCGCTGCCGGTCTTCCTCAAATCATTCGCTTACTGGGCGATGCCAAGTCATATGCAGAGAGATTATTTGAATTCGCACGCATAGACCGTCTGGAGTATCAACCTGCATCAAACGCCCTTAGCAAACCTGTAGAACGGGAAGGGGTTGTTTTCGATAAACAGGCTATTGAGGAAGTGTATCAGCAAACACAGGGATATCCTTATTTTCTGCAGGAATGGGGTAAACACAGTTGGAATCTGGCGGAAAACTCTCTGATTACGCTTGACGATGTTCGGCAGGCAGCGGGATATGCCCAAGCTGAACTGGACGCAAGTTTCTTCCAGATGCGTTTTGATCGTCTGACAAAAAAAGAAAAAACATATCTCCGAGCGATGGCAGAACTCGGAGCTGGACCGCATCGATCAGGAGAAGTCGCAAATGTGTTGGGACAGAAGGTAACATCTGTGGCAAAACTCCGAAAAGACATGATTGGAAAAGGAGTGATCTATGGGTCCGAGCATGGAGAAACAGCATTCACAGTTCCTCTGTTCGATGACTTTATGAAAAGGATCATGCCAACGCTGGAGGATTCGTGAGCAACCATTCCATCCAAATCACCGAAGCACCAAAGGGCAAGGCGTACAAGGACTTCCTCGAGGTGCCGTACATCGTGCAGGGGAATAATCCGGTGTGGGTGCCGCCGTTGCGTGTGCAAGCCAAAGAGATGTTCGACGAGAAGAAGAACCCGTTTTTCGAACACGCCCAGATGCGCCGGTTCGTCGCTTACAAGGATGGCCGCCCCGTCGGACGTATCGCCGCCATCAAGGACGATGCCCACAACTCCACCCACAACGAAAACACCTGTCACTGGGGACATTTCGAGACCATAGAAGATCGCGATGTGGCCGCCGCGTTGTTCGCTAAAGTCGAGGATGCCGGACGCGAATGGGGATTCGATACTCTGCGCGGCCCGTTCAACCCCTCGATCAACGAGGACATCGGCATTCTGCTGGACGCTTACGATCAACGCCCCACCATCATGATGCCCTATAACCCGCCGTATTACCCAAGGTTCATCGATGAACTGGGCTATGATAAAGCTATGGATATTGTATGTTTCCACATGCGTAGTGACAAGATGTCACCACGGTTAGCGCGTTCGGCTGAAGCTCTGCGCAAACGTTCCAAACTGCGTTTCCGAAATTTCAATCCAAAGGACTTCTGGACAGACGCGTACAAGCTCTGGGAGATCTACAAGGTCGCCTGGGAGAAGAACTGGGGCGCGGTGCCCATGACCGACAACGAGTTCAAGCATCTCGCGACTAACCTTAAGCAAGTCTATGATCACCGTTTGATCTATTTCGTCGAAGATCCGGCGAAAGATAACAAGCTGGTCGCATTCTCCATGGGCTTACCGGACATCAACGAGGCGGTGATCAAAATCCGTGACGGGAGATTGTTCCCATTCGGCCTGCTGAAGCTGATGTGGCACACCCGTAAGGGGGCGCTGAACAAGGGACGTGGGATATTGATGGGGGTGCTGGAAGAGTACCGGGGACGGGGGATAGACGCTGTCATGTACTACGATCATTTCATCGATGGGCCCAGGTACGGATACACCGAAGGCGAGCTGGGATGGGTGCTGGAGACCAACGGCCCAATGATGAAGGCCGCCGAGATGATGGGCGCGACGCGTTCAAAAACCTATCGGATGTATGAGAAGCAGTTGTCGGTTCTATCATAGTGAAGGGGACACCTGGCCCCATACACCTGTTCCATGACGTCGTGATCAGAACAAAACGCTGGAATGTGGTAGAACTGGTGATCCTCTTCAAATGGGGCAAAGTGTCCCGATATCCGTCATTCCGAACGAAGTGAAGAATCTCTATTTATCTCATCCCTGTGGATCGTCCGCGACAACCACTTCGTGAACTATCATGGGCACAAGAAGATGCGGTCGCATCCCAACGGGCCATATATTATGACACACCAGGACCAATTACCGACACCCGCTGCTTTGTCAAGTGGGAATGTGAAGATTCAACAGCCAATATCTCCTGGAGGCTAAGATGAGATCCCTTTTCAGCATCCTGTTTGTCCTGACTTTCAGCTGCCTGTCAATTGCCCAACTCTGGACATCGCACGAATTGCCAGCCAGCGCAAATACTGGTGGTTATGGCACATTTATCATTTTTGACTATGACGATGACAGTGATGGAGATGTCGTTGCTTTATCACAAGATCTTCGTATCATGACGAACAACCTACCAGACGAGTGGAGTCTATGGAACAGTGGGATATTTCAGGAATTTGGTACGATGTACGATGGTGAACTTCATGACATGGACCTTGATGGCGATCAGGATGTCATCTGCTATGCTGGAAGTGAGCTTCCATGGCTCGAGAATCTGGGTGGTTTTGAATTTGAAGTCCATGTGATCGCTGAGCTTGAGGAAAGCCGCCATTGGAATACGATTTCCTGTGGCGATATCGATAATGACGGTGACATCGACATCGTACTCACCCAAACATCAACAGGTAGCGCCAGCTATGGCTTGTCTTTCTGGATGCAGGAAAACGATGGAACATTCACCGAAACTGTTATGGGTGCCACTAACGGATACGGAAGCCTTTCACAACTGGCTGACTTAAACGGCGACGGTAACCTCGATTTTCTCATAAGAGAAGCAAATGCGCAGAACAACAGCTTGATCTCAGCGCTTGGCGATGGCGATGGCAATTTCACATTGCAGGAGCTTATTCCTGATCTTGACGTTTCTTATTCCACTGAGCCCAAACTTGGCGATTTTGATTTCGATGGCGACCTTGACTTCGTCTTCTACCATGGCGAAGGTATTTATGTTGGCGAAAAAGTCCTGTGGGGCCAAAACGATGGGGCTGGAAACTTTACCGTACATGTAGTCGAGAATAACCTTGATCCGAGTGACAAGGCAGTTGAGATGCTCGACTGCGACAATGATGGCGACATGGACATCGCTTACGGCCCATACCTGTACATCAACGAGGGCGACAATCTGACCTTCACTGAAACTCTATACACCGATATTGACCCGGGCTATATCTTCGATCGTCTGGTAGCAGCAGACATCGACAATGACGGCGACATGGACCTTCTTAACGAAGAGGTTCGCTGGTTCGAGAATCCGACCATCGATCTGGCTGTCAACGAAGATCACGATGGCTCAGCGCTACCCTCATCCTTCGCTCTGCATCCCGCCTATCCCAACCCGTTCAACGCTTCGACAACGCTACAGCTGAGCCTGCCGCATGCTGTCGAGGTTACGGTCAGCGTCTACAATGTGATGGGGCAGCAAGTCGCGACCCTCGCCGACGGTCCCATGCCCGCCGGTGTTCATCCCCTGACGTGGGACACGTCCGCTGCTGGCAATCCATCTCTGACCAGCGGGCTGTACTTCATTCGCGCTTCTGTAGGGGATACCCGATCAGGTCAGCTGCCGGATCGGGCCACACATCAGGTTCAGAAAGTGATGTTGGTGAGGTGATCCGCGCCGGGAAACGCATGAAATATTATGTGCCCCAGACATTTATGTCTGGGATTGGCCCAAGGTTCCACACACGATGACCCCAGACATAAATGTCTGGGGCATGATTCAAGGTGCCCCTGCGGGCTTCGCCAGCAGGGATGATCAAGTTTGATTCACCCGACTTGACTATGTTCAGGATGGAAGTCGTCCAAGCACACTGGTATCCATCTCGACTCCAGCATTACCACCCACGCGCGCAATACCCTATCTTCCGGTGAGTAGAAATCCTGCATGGATATTATATGGCAAGCACCGTACTAGTGACCGGCGCCAACGGATTTGTCGGCAGCCACATCGTGGACTGCCTGCTCCGGCATGGAAATAAAGTCCGTGCCATGGTGCGGCACACCTCCGACCTGAGCTGGCTGGAAAACAAGCCGGTCGAAATTTGTTACGGCACCCTGGATGATCTCCCCAGCCTGCTGACGGCAGTGGAAGGCGTAGACAGGATAGTCCACAATGCTGGCGTGGTCGCAGCAAAACAGAAGTACCTGTATTTCCTTCACAACAGTGAGGGCACCCATAACCTGATCAAAGCCGTGTTGCAGGTTTATACTGGCAACTCCCGACCGCGTTTTCTGCTGGTGTCCAGCCAGACGGCAGCAGGACCATCCGGGACAAAGTGGAAGACGGAAGATGATCCACCCTCCCCGATAACCGACTACGGACGCAGCAAACTTCTGGCAGAATCGACATTGATGCGGTATAGCGATCAACTGCCGGTGACCATTGTACGTCCACCATCGGTGTATGGCCCGCGCGACCGGGCATTTCTGCCACTGTTCGAGTTGATCTCCCGTAACCTGATGCCAATGGTTGGACCCAATCACCTGGTCAGTTTCGTGCATGTCCAAGATCTGGCCAGACAGATTGACCTTCAGCTTGAACACGAAAATGCCGTCGGAGAGATATTCAACGCGGCACCATTTAACCCGATCAGGCTGCATGAGTTTGGTGATACCATTGCGTCGGTTCTGAATGCTGAACCGCGACAGGTTCCGATTCCGCCATCCCTGCTCAAGCATGGATATCCGCTGGTTTACCCGCTCCTCAACACTATCACTCAACCACCATTTCAAATCGACAAGCTGCCCGATTTGCTTACCGAACGTTGGACGCTGGACGGTAGCAAAGCCGCTGAGAAACTCGGCTTCGAGGGGAAACTGCCGCTGATGGCTGGTGTCGGGCAGACGGCGGAGTGGTATCGTTGGAAAAAATGGCTGACCACCAAACGTGACCGCAAACGACAGAGCGGAAAAGCGCGCACCTACATGCGTCCCATGTCGGATTCGCTCAAACTGTATGATGAAGGTTGCGATCTCTGCGGGCTGGCTTTCGATGGAGAAGTGAAGACTCCGGTACACTATGAGGACGACGATTTCATCATCGTTGATTGCATGATCTGCCACGTTCCCATGGCAGTCCTGAAAGAACACCGGGCCAAGTTTACGCCGCAGGAGAAGGAACGGATCACCGCCAAGTTTCAGGAACTGTTTGGGAATGCGTCAACCGATTTCGAGCAGAGGCGTATTCCCGATCACGCCCATGTTCACAACCGCACGTTTGGTCATTCGCCGCCGTGGACACAGCGCCCTGATTCGTGAGTCTTGAGTCTTGAGAGACAGGCCCGTGTTTGCTCGCAAACGCGGTTTATCCCAGACATAAATGTCTGGGGCATGACACAATGCGTCATCCTGACGTCGCCGATGGAAAGATCTCGGTCTTAACTTTCGGTTTATCCCAGACATAAATTTCTGGGGCATGACACAATGCGTCATCCTGACGTCGCCGATGGAAAGATCTCGGTCTTAACTTTCGGTTTATCCCAGACATAAATGTCTGGGGCATGACACAATGCGTCATCCTGACGTCGCCGATGGAAGGATCTCGGTCTTAACTTTCGGTTTATCCCAGACATAAATGTCTGGGGCATGATGACACCAGAGCTAAGAAAAATGCATAACCGACTAATCGCAATCGACACCTCAACCCCTCAAACTCACTGGTGCGGCGTTGAAAATGGACAAGCTGTTGACCCAGTCGCTGTGACCGGCAAAAACCGTCATGACACCGTGCTGGCGGATGGTATAAATACCTGGCTGGAGAAACACGGCTGGCGCTCAACTCTGGACGGAATCGCGGTCGTGGTCGGACCGGGCGGATTCACCGGATTACGAGTCGGAGTGGCATTCGCAACAGGTCTGGCGGAAGCGCTGTCCCTTCCGGTTATCCCGGTTGAAACCGAACGGTTGCTCGGTGCCATGGTAAAAGACGGGCTTCTCTGGGTGTGCAGCCGTGCCGGTGGAAACAAGATCCGTGCGCAGGTGGTGCGAGGTGGGGACTCGTTTGAAATGATCGGGAAAGCTGTCGAATTCAATTACAAGGAAGAGATAGTTACACCGTCCGGTACTCAAGAGATTCTGCCGCTGGGCGAAGGATACAACCTGGCGAAAGCTGAAATCGATGCCGCGCTGGGTGATCGTCTGCGAACAGACGCTACACTACACTCATATTCCGACGCGCTCGCACATACTGCCAGTCAAGTCTACGAACTGGGCGGTGCTGTCAGTCCGTTGGATGTGGACGTGGTGTATGGATCAGAATTCAGTCCCACACCGAAGCCGATCAGGTAGTGACCGATTCGAGGATTGAATGAAGATTTTCATCCCCATCATACTACTGCTGACAATCGCGACATCCGCCTTCGCCCAACCAGCCCTGCACTGGCAACACATCTATGGTGATACACTGTCCGAGACCGGTCTTGCCGGATGCGTCCGTCTGCCGGACGGCGACTTAATTCTAGCAGGCGATACTTATACTTCCTTCTAAAATACAGGGACAGAGCCCAGATTATAATTTGTGTTTTCGCCGTTCAAATTATAAGTATCACGCCAATTACGAAATACTGACTGTAGATAACCGAAAAACTAGAAATATACTCGTACGTCTGTCCCTACTTTACCCTACGGTTGATACATCAGCCGCGCTGATTCGAAACGGGCTACCTGCGGATGATCCCGGGACGGTAGAACAACAGGCCGAGCATCGCCAGCAGCGCGAAACCCGCACCGGCATGGAACGTCATCTGTGGTCCGAAGATCTCCCACAGCCAACCCGCGAACAGACTCGCGCCGAGCAGTGCGAAACCACTGACGAGATTGAATATGCCGAATGCCGTCCCACGAAGTTCAGCGGGAACTGCGTCCGCCACCAAAGCGACCAGAATCCCCTGGCTGAATCCCATGTGCAGTCCCCAGATCGCTGCTCCGGATAAAACTCGGGGAACCGTTGATGCGCCGGCCAGTAGCAGATCGGAAAGGATCAATGCGGCAAGCCCCATTGCTAGCAATACATGACGTGAAATCCGGTCGCTGAGCCAACCTGCCGGATAAGCCGAGGCGAAGTAGACGATATTCATTACTACCAGCACCAGCGGCACCAGCCCGATGCCGAGTCCGGCTGTTGCGGCACGCAGCACGAGAAACGCCTCGCTGAATCGCGCGAGCGAAAACAACGCGCCGATGATAACGACGATCAGGAACGGTCGCCCCAGCCGTCGCAACTCAGATCGTTTTACAGGCGAACGAGTGCGCCTTTCTCGCAGTCCGGGCGTCGATTCGCGCACAGCTGACACCAGCACAACCACGGAAATCACAGCCGGGATCACTGCGATCCAGAGTACCTGACGCAGGTTGTCGTGCAACAATGCCATTAAAGTGAGTGCCAGCAACGGCCCTGCGAATGCGCCTGCCGTGTCGAGACTCTGACGCAGCCCGTAAGCCGCGCCACGCGATTCTGGTGGAGTGACATCGGCAACCAGGGCGTCACGTGGCGCGCCACGAATCCCTTTGCCGATCCGGTCGGTGAAACGAGCAGTCAGCACCCAACTCGCTGTATTCGAGAGCGGAAACATCGGCTTTGTCAGTGCCGCCAACCCGTATCCCAACACCAGGAGAAGCTTGCGGCGGCCGAGGTAATCGCTTATCACTCCCGAAAAGACTTTCGTGATCGATGCTGTCGCCTCTGCGACACCTTCGATCACCCCGACAGTGAGCGCACTCACTCCGAGCACCGTCGTCAGATACACCGGCAGGAGACTGTGAATCAGCTCAGATGAGGTGTCCATGAACAGGCTGACAAAACCGAGCGCGATCACGGTTCGTGGAACACCTGTGAACTTTCCTCGGTTGAGAGATTCCCCTGACATGTCCATACCTCGCTGTTTTGTCGTTCCCACCAATCCGCAAAGTACACCGTTTGCGAGTTCCAAACCAGACGCGTATCCGGCTTTCCATGCGGACATCTTCCGCGGCAATGGGGAAGCTTGTAATCACGGCCACTGTTTCGACTCACGAGCCCTTGTTCCGTGCGGCGAAAAACCGCATCTTTGCCCGGACTATATATATGGGGTAGCTCTGTCCTGTTTCGATAGTTACAGACTTCACAAAAGACTATCCTGAAACGTCGTTTTTCTGATTCTAAAAGGGATTGCGGACGTAGTATTGACTGCAAGCGGTGTCGAGACCATTGATCCCGCGCGGTTGAATGATGAAAACGGTTCATTGGTAACAGTTCTTTCAGACATAGTGGAGCTTCACGATATTCTACATGGGTATCTGAAGTAACCAACCTTGCTTAAACGCATGCGGCGAACGCCCTCGGCCCGACAACAACATTTTCCTGCTGACGATTAGAGGAAAAACCAGAAAGACAGCATCTGCTGTCGACACGGACCCCCTTAGCGACACCGCCATAAGAAGAGGTAGAGGAGATAGCATGGCCGACAAACGGTATGTGACAATTGATGGTAACGAGGCAGCGGCATACGTCGCCTATCGAACTAACGAGATCGCCGCGATTTATCCGATCACGCCGTCCTCAAATATGGGCGAATGGGCCGATGAGTGGATGTCCAAGGGCGTAAAGAACATGTGGGGTTCGATTACCCGCGTCCAGGAAATGCAGTCGGAAGGTGGCGCATCTGCAGCCGTGCACGGTGCCCTGCAAACTGGTTCATTGACGACCACATTTACCGCGTCACAGGGTCTGTTGCTGATGATCCCGACGATGTTCAAGATCGCCGGTGAATTGACCAGCACTGTATTTCACGTGTCCGCGCGCACTATCGCGACGCACGCGCTCTCCATTTTCGGCGACCACAGCGACATCAACGCTGTCCGCGCGACCGGATGGGGCATGCTCGGATCAAACAGCGTCCAGGAAGTTATGGACATGGCGCTGATCTCCCAGGTCTCGACGCTCAAGGCACGCGTGCCGTTCATCCACTTTTTCGATGGTTTCCGCACTTCGCACGAAGTTCAGAAGATCGAACAGCTCAGCGATGAAGTCATCCGCAGTATGATGAAAGATGAGCTGGTTATTGCCCACCGTGAACGTGCGATGAACCCGGAAAAGCCGGTGCTGCGCGGTTCGTCACAGAACCCGGATGTTTTCTTCCAAGCTCGCGAAGCGGGCAACAAGTATTACGATGCGGTCCCGGGACACGTTCAGGAAACAATGGACGAGTTTGCCAAGCTGACCGGACGTCAGTATAACCTCGTCGAGTATTACGGCTCGGAAGACGCTGAGAATGTCATCGTGCTGATGGGTTCCGCCGTTGAAACTGCGTTGGAAACTGTTGAATATATGATGGAGCAGGGTCAGAAGGTCGGCGTGCTGAACGTCCGCCTCTATCGCCCGTTCCCGCTGGAAGCATTCCTCGCCGCATTGCCGAAGACGGTCAAGACAATCGGCGTCCTCGACCGCACCAAAGAGCCGGGCGCCGGTGGCGAGCCGCTCTACATGGACATCGTTCAGGCGATTGATGCCGGTTACCGCGATGGTCTGGTTAACCTCAACCAACGTCCGGCAATCTTCGGTGGCCGTTACGGGCTGTCCTCGAAAGAGTTCACCCCGGCGATGGTCAAGTCGGTATATGATAACCTCGACGCTGACAAGCCGCGTTCCAACTTCACCGTTGGTATCGTTGATGATGTCAGCCACCTGTCGCTGCCGTGGGACCCGAGCTACACGGTTGAAAAGGATGACGTTTTTCGTGGCAAGTTCTACGGCCTCGGCGCTGATGGTACTGTTGGCGCAAACAAGAACAGTATCAAGATTATCGGTGAGGGTACCGATAACTTCGCCCAGGGATATTTCGTCTACGACTCAAAGAAATCAGGCGCTATCACCACCAGCCATCTGCGTTTTGGCCCGCGTCCGTTGAAGTCGATCTACCTGGTCAGCGACCCGCAGTTCGTCGCCTGTCACCAGCAGGTGTTCCTCGAGAAATATGAAATGCTCGCGGACGCTCAGGAAGGCGCAACCTTCCTGCTGAACTGCCAGTGGTCGGCTGACGAAGCCTGGGATCACCTTCCCAAGCCAGTACAGGAACAGCTGGTCAACAAGAACATGAAGTTCTACGTGACCGATGCCTACAAGGTCGCAAAAGATGTTGGCATGGGCACCCGTATCAACACCATCATGCAGACCTGCTTCTTCTACATCTCAGGCATTTTGCCCCCGGATGAAGCTATCCAGGCGATCAAAAATGCCGCCAAGAAGACTTACGGCATGAAGGGTGAACAGATCGTGCAGATGAACTATAAGGCGATTGATGCGTCCGTCGCCAATTTGCACGAAGTGAAGGTCCCGGCTGCTGTAACCAGCACCGTCGACCGCGCCCCGGTAGTTCCGGATTACGCGCCGGACTATGTGAAAGACGTGCTCGGCGTGATGATCGCCCAGCGTGGTGACGATCTGCCCGTTTCCGCAATGCCGATTGACGGTACATTCCCGGTGGGAACAACCCAGTACGAAAAGCGCAACATCGCCCTCGAGATCCCGGAATGGGATGCCGACAGCTGCATTCAGTGCGGTAAATGCGTCCTGATCTGCCCGCACGCTGCCATCCGTGGTAAAGTTTACGACAAGTCCCTGCTGAGTGATGCGCCGGAAACCTTCAAGTCCTGCGACTACAAGGGCAAGGAGTACGGCGACAACATGGCATATACCATCCAGGTCGCTGCGGAAGATTGCACCGGCTGCATGTGGTGCGCCGAGTATTGCCCGGCTACCAGCAAGAAAACTGGCCTGAAATCACTCGTGATGGTCGCCCAACCGCCGATTCGTGAGCAGGAAGCCGCCAACTTCGACTTCTTCCTCAACAAGCTGCCAAACCCGGATCGTAGCGTTACCAAACGTAACGTTAAGGGAATCCAGTTCCTCGAACCGCTGTTCGAGTTCTCAGGTGCCTGTTCGGGTTGCGGTGAAACACCGTATGTCAAGCTGCTGACCCAGCTGTTCGGTGATCGCGCTGTTATCGCGAACGCTACCGGTTGTTCCTCCATCTACGGCGGCAATTTGCCGACCACGCCATACAAGACCAACGCTGACGGTCGCGGCCCGGCATGGAACAACAGCCTGTTTGAAGATTGCGCAGAATTTGGCCTCGGCTTCCGTCTCACCCTCGACAAGCAGAACGAGACCGCTCGCGATTACATGGCTGAGTTGAAGGATGTCATCGGTGCGGATCTGGTTGATGCAATTCTGTCTGCTGACCAGAGCGAAGAAGAAGGCATCTATTCGCAGCGCGAACGTGTTGCCCAGTTGAAAGCCAAGCTGGCTGGAAATGATGATACCCGTGCGAGAAACCTCGTCAGTCTCGCCGATTCACTGGTGAAGAAGAGTGTCTGGGGAGTCGGTGGTGACGGTTGGGCCTATGACATCGGCTACGGTGGTCTCGACCACGTGCTGGCGTCCGGACGCAACATCAACCTGCTGGTTCTCGATACCGGCGTCTATTCCAACACCGGCGGTCAGTGCTCGAAAGCAACGCCGATGGGGGCTGTCGCCAAGTTCGCAGCATCGGGTAAACCGATCGCACGTAAAGACCTCGGCATGATGGGCATGGCATACGGTAACGTCTACGTCGCCCAGGTCGCCATCGGTGCCAACGATGCGCAGACCGTGAAAGCGTTCCGGGAAGCGGAAGCGTGGGATGGACCGTCCATCATCATCGCCTACTCGACCTGCATCGCGCACGGTTTCCCGATGGAAAAGGGTCACGAACACATGAAGATGCTCGTCGATTCCGGATCGTGGATCATGTACCGCTACAACCCGGCACTCACTGCGGAAGGCAAGAACCCGCTGCAACTCGACAGCCGCAAGATTAAAATGCAGGTTTCCGAGTTCATGGATTCTGAGACCCGCTTCCGGATGTTGCAGAAGTCACATCCTGAAGATGCCAAGAAGTACGCGTCCCAGGCCCAGGAGAACAACGAGGAGAAGGTGCGCTACTTCAACCAGCTCGCGAAGCTGGAGTTTGGTGAGGAGAAGTAAAGCGGAATATGTCAGCATGACTTGCCACGGACTTTAGTCCGTGGCAAAGGTGATATATTGTACAGCCCGGAATCGAAAGGTTACGGGCTTCTCTATGGGTAAACGGACAATGTATACGATGGTGATCGTCCATTCAAATTATCGTGAAACTCGGGTTGAGTTCAGGACTACGTGCAAGGTGATCATTCTCCTATCTGTTGCATTTTGTCATTTTCTTCCATATTATTCAAGCAAGTTATGAAATTTTTGTTTGCTCAGCATACCCGTGTGCTGTCCCTGATTTTACAACTTTCTACTTGTAGATGAGGTGCGCGATGTCACGACCAAAACACACCGTACGATATCTTTTTCTTTTTTTTGTTCTCTGTTCCGCATCAGTTTTTTTCCTCTCAAGTTGCAACGACTCTCCAGTTTCAATTCCTGAAAATGATTTCTATGATCCAGAAGTTCTTAGACAGCAGGATTCTCTGGTTTATGTACTATTCTTCGAGGCCTTGCTGAATATTGATAGTCTGGGAGCGGTTTCTGCGATGGCAACTCTTAGTGAAAACGCCCTTAGTTACTTGGATATAAAGAGCATAACAGTCTCAGATTCTTATACTCACGCTACCATTATTTTTGGGAATGATATTACATATTCTCTATCATTTTTACGTTCAGATAGTTCCGAAAGTACTAATACTTCTCATGAGCATATACCTTCTCTAAATGCTGGAAGTTATCCATCTGAACACAAAGCCCTTTTCATAGCTCCATATGGATGGACAATTAACCCTGTGAAGCTTGAAGAGTTAGATAACGCGTTTAGTAATAATAATTATAGACTTGTCTCATATATCAACGATGATTATGATAGCGGCGATGTCAAAAAGGAATGTTTTTCCAATTGGGTTGATTATGATATAATTTATATAGCCAGTCATGGGTATACTGACTGGATATCTACTGGTTTGCCAACAAAAGGTAAGTGGAGAGATAGTGATAGTAAATACTATACGCGGTGTTTAACTCCCAATGAACGTAATGTTCTTCCATATCCAGATGGCACTAGTGAAGTTGACCCTGATTTATACACCTGTTCTCTGGGGTTAAGACCAGCTTATTTCAGAGATAGTTGCAATGTTAGCGACTATTCTCTAATCATTTGGGACGCTTGTTATACTGGTGCGTATACTAGTGAATTTCCTGGGATTTTTGTGAATCAACACAGAAGCACTTGGGTTGGTTTTGAAAATCAGGTCTTTTTGCGAGACTACCCAACAATGAGGGCTGTTCTAAACAGGTTTCTGGATTCTGATTCACCAATATCATTGAAAGATGCTTTCGACGAAGCGCCATTAGATGATATAGTGGAAAAAGATCCATACTTGCAGCAACAACTTCGAGTTGAACCAGATACTGACTTGGAATTGAGTACTTATGATGTAGATATGGGTTCAGTTTTTGTTGGCCAAACGGGTACATCAACTCTTAGCCTGTCCTGCTCTGACTATGAGATTGAAAAGATTAGTATTACTCCGGTAGAATTAAGTAGTCCATTTTCCGTACCAAATTGTAATCCGTCATATGTCACAAGCGTTACTGGCATAAGCATAGTATTCAATCCAACTGCACATTGGACTTATGCTAGAGATTTGCTGATTAATACGAATGCTATTAACACCATAAACCCAATTACGATAAGAGTCACAGGTTCTGGTGTTTCCGGCGGTGGCGGTGGCGGTGGTGTTAGAGATTACATATATGTTACTCAGGGATATTGGGATTTTGATTATTATGCCAACGGCGTAGTAGTCGTAAGCGAACGTGCTCAAATATATCAGTCTGGCAGGTATGTATCTTACAAGTATGATCAAGATCATACATGTTCTATGATGGATTCGCTAGCGCAAATTCCATACATGTTCTGGAATCCGGAGGATCACTTATGTGAAGGCATGGGGTTCCACGGATCGTTCAATGATGACTATGCTACTTCCTATTCGGGTACATGGTACATATTAAATATACCAACCATTGAAGATAGATTAGAAGGCCGATTTATATCAGATGGCAATTGATAATGTGAATCTGTATTTATAGATTCCGACGACGACGGGTGGCCCGTCTGTTCTACCGACCTACGCCGCGAAGGGTTGGACATGCGCCGCGCCGCGCCAGACGATGGACAGCTCAGCCTGGACACGGTTAAGGCGCAACTTCAGCTTGGGATAGGGACTGGTCAGAATCTGACGGGCTGGATGAGATGGTGGGAAATTCTTGAAACGTTTCAACTGGATGCCGCTGTGATCGGTGCGATAGATCACCCAGTAGTTGTGAAATTGAACGTCGGACATGGTAACGCTGAACGGCAATTCTGCACCACAGCTCGAACAGTAACGGGTGTGAAGGTCCAGGTTTCGAGGCAGGGATGAGCCGCAACGTTTGCATGACCGTTGCAGATGGATACCTGAAAATGGGCAGAAGTGGATCGGACGGCCCAGACTATCTTTTTCATCATAGAATGGACGGTAAATCTCCGCACGGCCGGTGTCACCCGTGATCTTCACATCAACTACCACCGCCAGGGGGTTAACGCCCGGCCCAGGCGGATCAATGATTTCGGCGTCAACGATGTCGTCGTCGTGGTCGTATGCGTTGAAATCGTCTGACTGGCCAAAATACGGTGCCGGAGAATTTGACAACGCATCGTCGATGTCTACCCGGCTGGCGAGCTCTTCCCAAGACCACTCCCGTTGCTCACGCAGGCGATTGAGCGCATCGAAATAGTTGTTTGCATCCATGCTCTTGACCCCCGTCCGAAATTGCCCTGGAGTCTGTAATGCTGCTGGTAATCCAACAATGATGAATCCCGACCTCGCCCAGGATACCCAACGCTGATCCAAATTGAGGATCTTATGTAATTTACACTCTTGGCTGAAGCATTCAAACGGTATTTTTCAGTTCATTCGGATTTTTGGCTCTCTGGGAGTCATTGTTGGGCGTTAAAAACCAGTCGCTAATGTTTGAAAATGTCCCCATTGTGCTGTGACTCTTCTACAGATTTAGCGCGTGCTCGAGTGATTACGCAGATCCCTCTAACTCTATTCGGGCAAACACGGTCTGACGAATTCAGCGGATATCAGATGGGACGGCAACACTGATCTCGATAACTCTTTGTCATACTAAGATTCTCACACTCTCGCTGTTTTTCAATCCCCCATCCAGTAGCACAATTATTGTGTTCTGTTCCTCTATTGTCTCGCAAGAGAGCGCGCTTTCTGTTGATTTTCTGACAATAATGGGAGAATTATTGTTTTATTCCACATGTACGATGAATATCAATGCAGTCTCCTCACTCCATGTCCGCATGGAGTACCACGCCCGCCCGGTCTTCGGACCGGGCTCCTCTGTTTAGCAGGCATCACCGGGATAGAAATCGAGTAGGGGGGTACCTCACGGTGCCCCTCTCTCACACCACCGGGCATACCTGCTCGGTACCACGGCGGTTTCCGTTGACGTTCAACATCTTGTACCGTTCGGTCAGGTTGACGAGCCCATGATCTCTAAACCATTGTAAATTCATGGCGTGGTTCGCCTGTGGCGTCAGAGCTTTGCGCCACCAACCCTTGCCAGATAAGGCCAGCAGCCACGCATCCCATTCCTTCAGACTGCACGACATCAGGAATTTCGCCATCGGCCAGGCACGCTTGCATTGCTTCAGACGCACACAACGAAGTTTCCGCCGAATCCATTCATCAAGATTACGCAGAAGTCCTTTGCATGACGCCAGTTTGAAGTAAGTCATCCAGCCAGTAAGAAACGAGTTCAGATCAGCGATGAACTGGGAGAACCGTTGCGAACGGTTCCGCCGTGTCAACTGTCGAACCCGGTTCTTCATCCGGACGACGCTCTTCGGCGCAACACCAAGCCCACCCCCGCGAAGCAGACGGTAGCCGAGGAACTGACGCTCCTCCACAAACCCCACCGCACTTTTCGCGCTGTTCACCTGAAGCTTCAACTTCCCTTCAAGAAATGCTGTTACTGATGCCATCACCCGCTCCCCCGCATCCGGTTATCCAGTTAACTCAGCTGAGGTGGTGTCATGCCCACGACATTTATGTCGTGGATTATCCGACGATGAATATGCCCCTGTTACCGCCGCAGGCGATAACAGGGTTGATCCGCAAGTTACAAGGTGCCTGCCTGATTTCTCAGAACTCAGTACTGTCGTTGGATGATCCCTGCGAACCGCCAAAAAGACGGCGGGTCACAGGGGCATGTATCATAGCTGAGTTAACTGGATAACCGGAGGCTTGCAAACGCGGGTTATCCGAAGGTCAGACCATTTGATCGACCGCGCTTGGCGAGCAAGCACGGGCCTGTCAGTCTACGCGCACCTCATACCTCACAGACTGAAGTCCCTGCCAGTCTCTCCTTTCCTTTTCCTCATACTCCTCCACCACTATCTTCATTGTCCCATTCAAATGGAAATACGGGCAGACCTGACGGCCATTTGCTAACCTTGTATGTTCTTGTGATTACCTGATCTCTGCAAAGTGAGGAGGAGGCTTTGAGCGAGCGCATCCTTGTGCTCAATCCGGGTACAACATCGACGAAAGTGGCTGTCTTCGATGGAAATGATGCCGTCTGGCAGGAATCCATCAGTCATGACGCCGCAACACTCCACTCATTCGGTTCTGTTGCCGCACAGTTGGACTTTCGCTTCAAGCTGATCGACGAGAGTATTCCCGACAACGCACGCACCTGGGATATTGTCGTCGGACGTGGAGGCTTGCTCAGACCTCTCGAGGGTGGTATCTACGCCGTCAACGAAGCCATGCTCGATGATGTGATGGACGCCAAACACGGCGAACACGCTTCCAACCTCGGCTCGATGCTCGCCAAACGTTTTGCAGATTCTGCTAATATTCCAGCCTATGTCGTCGATCCGGTCACCTCAGACGAATTCGGTCCCATCGCACGAGTTTCCGGCGTGCCCGGAATCGAACGGAAATGCCGTGCCCACGCCCTCAATATCAAGGCTGTAGCACGTCGGACTGCGAAGGATCTGGGGATTCCATTTGAAGACACTCGCTTTGTCGTCGCTCACCTCGGTGGTGGGATTTCTATTGCTGCGCTGGCCCACGGTCGCATTCAGGACGTCAACGATGGCCTGTTAGGAATGGGACCGTTCAGCCCGGAACGTTCCGGCGCGCTTCCGTTGCAGGGAGTGATTGACCTGGTACGTGACAAGGGATACGACGAGGCCAAACGCATCTTCAGCAAGGAGAGCGGATTTGTCGGCTACTTCGGCACCTCAGACCTTCGTGAAGTCGAGCTGCGGATCGAGACTGGTGACCGGGAGGCACGACTGATATTTAAGGCGATGGTCTACCAGATCGCCAAAGAGATCGGTGCCATGTCAGCAGCGCTGTCTGGAAATATGAATGGCGTCATCCTCACCGGTGGACTACTCAACAGTTCGCAGTTACGAGACCTGTTGCTGAGCTACATATCTTGGATTCCAGGCGGTGTCCACCTGCACGCTGGCGAAGAGGAGATGCTCGCACTTGCCGAAGGCGGCTTGCGTGTGTTGAACGGCGAAGAGGACGTGAAGACGTACTAGCCGTAACGATTACTTAGTCATCCTGAACTAAAAGCGCGTCATCCTGAACTAAAAGCGCGTCATCCTGAACTAAAAGCGCGTCATCCTGAACTAAAAGCGCGTCATCCTGAACGAAGTGAAGGATCTCGTTTTTGATCTTGTTGTAATCCCAGACATAAATGTCTGGGGCAAGACACGAACACCGCCATGAGCGTGGAAGTCATCCTGAACTAAAAGCGCGTCATCCTGAACGAAGTGAAGGATCTCGTCGTTGATGTTGTCAGTTGACCCGGGTTTTGAGCCCAGAGCCCTTCTACTAAAGATTTCGCTGTACCCTGATATAGAACATTTTCAACCATTCGGCGTAGAGAGCGCCGGATCTCAAAACGACTGGAAGAAGGAAGTACGGTATGAGCGTACCGAACGGTCAAAAGGAGAAACCGAACAAGATATTGCAGTTCGGAAACGAAGCCATCGCGCATGGTGCCCGCGAAGCCGGGTGCTATTTCGGTGTGGCTTACCCGGGCACACCGTCCACCGAAATCCTACAGATATTTCACACCTTTCCCAGCGTGATGGCAAAGTGGTCGCCAAATGAGAAGGTAGCGGTTGAAGTCGGGATCGGGGCGAACCTGACCGGGTCACGTGTTCTCTGCACGATGAAACATGTCGGCCTAAATGTCGCTATGGACCCCCTGATGACCTTCACCTACACCGGTGTGGTCGCTGGTTTTGTGCTGGTAGTGGCCGATGATCCGGGTATGCACTCGTCCCAGAACGAGCAGGACAGCCGGATGCTCGCCAAATTCATGAAGGTACCCGTGTTGGACCCAGCCAACAGCCAGGAAGCTCACGATTTCACGAAAATGGCGTTCGAGTTTTCAGAAAAGTACAACACCCCGGTGATGATGCGCGAGACCACCAGAATCGCCCATGCGAGGGGTATTGTACAGTTGGGCGAGTGGGCCGAACCCGTTCGCGGTGACAACATGAAACGGGACATCCAACGCTTCGTGATGATGCCCAATTTCGCGCGAGCACGTCACACCTTCGCCGAAGAACGGACGCTCAAACTGCTCGACTTCTCCAACAATTGGGAAGGCAACGAGCTCAATCTGCAATCGAAGAAGATCGGCATTATCACAGCTGGCGTCGCCTCGAACTACGTACGCGAGTTGCTGCCGGACGCCAGCTACCTGAAGGTCGGGATGCCCTGGCCGTTCCCGGTGGAGAAAGCGCGAAAACTCGCTGAACATTGCGAACGGGTACTGGTCGTTGAAGAGCTCGAACCTTTCATGGAAGAAGAGGCGTTGATCGCTGGAATCAAGGTTCAAGGCAAAGAATTCTTCCCACGTGAAGGCGAACTGGATCTGGACACAGTTGGCGAAGGCCTGCACAAAGCTGGCTTGTTGGACGCAGTTCCACCACCAAATGCTAATGAACCAGTTCTCGCTCGTCCGCCAGTCCTGTGCGCTGGTTGCCCGCACCGTGGTATCTACATGGCGTTGAAGAAGATCAATGCGGATGTCTATGGCGACATCGGCTGCTACACACTGGCCGCCCTGCCGCCCCTGGAATCAGTACACACCTGCTTCTGCATGGGCGCTTCCATCGGAAACGCGGTCGGTGCAGCCTTGAATGAGAATAATCCAAAGCATCACAGAGTCGCGATTATCGGCGATTCCACATTCTTCCACAGCGGCCTGACCGGGTTGCTGGACGCTGTCGCCTCAAACGCAAACATGACCGTGGTGATCGTTGACAACAGTATTACCGCCATGACCGGTGGTCAGCAACATCCTGGATCGGGAAAAGATTTGATGGGTGAAATTGGTCCCAAGATCCCGATTGAAGATGTGGTCACAGGGTTAGGTGTAAAACACCTCATCGTTACTGACACCTATGAATACGACAAAACACTTGAGCTGTTGAAAGAAGCGGTAAAGCATGAAGGACCATCGGTCCTGATCGCACGTCGCCCCTGCGCCCTGTTCCCGAAAAAGATCGGTATCGATCCCTATGTCATTCTGGATGATCCCTGCTCAGGATGCGGCAATTGCCTGCGAATAGGTTGCCCGGCAATCAGCATTTCCGGCAGGAAAACTGATCGTGGAATGCACATTCCTGAGATCACAGCTGATGCCTGCACAGGGTGCACACTCTGCCAACAGGTGTGCAAGGATGACGCAATTTTTTCAATTGCCGAGATGAAAAAGAGCAGTGGAGAGGAGGTGGAGGCATGAGCGATGTCGTGAATGTGCTCATCGTCGGAGTGGGTGGTCAGGGTGTGGTTCTGGCCTCAAATATCCTCTGCGAAGTGGCGTTACGCGCCGGCTATGATGTCAAGAAATCCGAAGTACACGGAATGAGCCAGCGCGGAGGAGTTGTAACCAGCCACGTGCGCTTTGGCGAGAAAGTGTACAGCCCGTTGATCAGTCGCGGTCAGTCTGACATTTTGCTCGGTTTCGAGGCGGCGGAAGCGCTACGTTTTGCGCATGAAGTGAAGGAGGGTGGTCTGCTGCTCTCTTCTACCCAGAAAATCCGTCCGCCGCGCGGTCCCCAGAAGAAAAAGGCCAAAGGGTTGCAGTACCCGGAAAACGCGCTCGATGACGCTAAAAAAGTATGCCACGGTCGAGTCGTTCCGATTGAGGCAGAAGAAATCGCGAACGAGCTGGGAAATTCACGTCTGACAAACACCATATTGCTGGGCGCAGTGTCCACCGGGTTGGATATTTCAGATGATATCTGGACTGAGACTATAAAGGCAATGGTTCCACCAAAAACCATCGAACTGAACTTGGCTGCGTTTGCCCGAGGGAAAGCCGTTGTTGAAGGTGCTGAAGCCTGATTTGGGCGACTCAATCAGCAAGAAAATGCTGCTCTCCTGGTTCATCCGGCCCGCTTCTTGCGGGCCTTTTTCATGGAAAGTCAATAGAATGTGATTGCCAATTTGCTTCAGCCGGACGAAGATGCCATCTTCAAAGGATGCTGATTATTCCTGAGAAGATAATCCAACAGGCCCGTGTTTGCTTGCAAACGCGGTCATCCGACGGTTGGACAGTTTGATCAACCGCGCTTGACGAGCAAGCACTGACCTGGAGCTCGTAATAAGGTCCAAACCCCGTGCGCTAGCGCAATAATATGAATTGACTTATTCCTTATGATGTGAGTATGCTTGACTATCAAGTGAGGGTATTTCAATGACAAAGCCGACAATCACGGCACTGTATCTACTCATGCTACTTGCCATCTTGACCATGTTGGTGGACGTGGTATACGCTGACAACTCCACCTCACATCGACAGGATGAGTTCGACGAGTTCAACGATATCCTCTTATATCACTCCTTTCCAGCCAGCGAATCTACATCTCAACTACAGTTTGACCCACAGTGGTTTATCAGCCAGTTCACAGTAGACGATGACTTTATCCTCCAAGGTGTTCGAGTTCTGATCGAGGAAGATGGCGTCGAGATCGATAATCTGACCATGCACGTGTATCAACATGACGGCAGCGATCTTCCAGGTGATTTCATCTTCACCTACAATGACGATGTCAGCCGGGAAGTGTATGATGAAACTCGAACCTGGCTCGAACTAGAGCTCCCGATAAACTACCATCACGTCTTTCAGAGTGGAGAATCTTTCTGGATCAGCATCGGATCGCTCGATCCCGATTCCTGGTCCATATTGCAGGATCAGGATGGAAATGACGGCGACTGCCTGATCTCATCCACTCAAGATGGAAGCCAGATATCACACATAGCGAACGGTGACTGGATCATGGAAGCGGGGGGGAGCTATAGCTGGGACGATTTCGATCTGGAAGCGACGTTAATCTGGAACGCTGAGAGCAAATACCACCTGCCAATCGATTCCCAGGTCAATTATCGCGGTACCATTTCCAATATTGGAAACGCTCCATCCCCAAGCGGACTGTATCAGGTTCAAGTGAGTGATGAATCAGGGGAGATTGTCTTCGATGTGCAGGAAACCTTACCAGCAATGCCGGTGGATGGGGTCTTCGAAATCCTGCTCACCAACAGCTGGGATGCCGATCTCGCTGGACGCTACGTCGCATCTCTGGAAGTTGAAGTGGCAGGAGACATGAACGATGAGAATGATTCGACCGCTTTGTACCAGCAGATAGTCGAACCCGACAATTTCCTCACCTTCGATGACAGCACGGCTGAAAACACGTATTTCCTGCCCGCCGAACAGGATCTGGCGGTCATGTTCGCACCACCGGAACATCCCGCAAAATCGGCACAACTGAGCATCTATTTTGAATTGGGACAACCCATCATTGAGCTGGCCGCTTATCAATACGAGGACTTCCAGTTCACCCGCTTCTGGGAATTCGTGGGTCCAGTCGATGAAGGTTGGGTAACTTTCGCAATGCCTTCACCATCGCTGTACACGGGGGCGGTAGCGTTTGTCATCGAAGATGCAGGTGGCGATGGTGTCGCAATGGATGATTCTGAACCGGCAATAGCTCCGAATCCGCAAATGCCCTTCAGCTATTTCCTCAAAGAGAACAATGTCTGGAATCCGGACCCTGTCCTGAATGGCAAGCCGCTGGTACAGATGAGATATGAACAACCGATTGCTCTGCAGACTATCGAAGTGAATCTGGAACCGTTGGTACCGCAGGTTAATATCGGACCGGGAGAATCATTCACATTCAATTCGTCGATTGACAACACGTTAGCAGTGATTCAGGAAGTAGATATCTGGACCGAAATGATCTGGCCTACCGGCGAACTCTTCTCACCACTGATGATACTGGACAACATCTCTTTAATCCCAGGAGTAACACTGGAACTGCCTGAGCATGACCAGTTGATTCCCCTCAGCGCTCCTACCGGGATATATCAATTCAGAATGAACGTCGGGCAACATCCAGTTGCGATTGCCAATTTCAACTCTTTCAACGTGATCGTATCGGACGGTACAGCTGTGGATGGCGCAGATGGTATCGCAACAAATCTGCCAAAAGGAATCACCGTCAGCCAGCCGTACCCGAATCCGTTCAACCCGACAACCAGCTTCACTATTGAAATGGCACAGCCCGGACATCTTAGTGTTGACCTGATAAATATCATGGGCCGGCAGGTTCAGCACCTTGCCGATCGCGATTACTCACAGGGACCATTTCGGATCACCGTTGATGGCTCTGAACTACCCAGCGGAACCTATTTCGCACGGGTCCAGACAGACGAATTCACGACTATTACTCGAAGGTTGATATTGATTAAATGAGGTATGAGATGTGAGCTGGTGAGCAATGAGCTGTGAGAACAGAGAACGCAATTCAATTATTACAGATTCCTGCCTGTCACGGACTTCAGTCCGTGAGGCCTGAGCCCGGTTATAAAGAACATGCCCCTGTTACGACCGAAGGTCATAACAGGGATAATCAACTGCTCAGTACTTACGGATAACTTGCATAGATACAGGCCCGTGTTTGCTTGCAAACGCGGATAACCGTCACTTTGAAATACTTGTCAACGTCCTTCACCGTTCATCCGAAGCAGCGAATAAGCCGCGCTTGACGAGCAAGCACGGGCCTAAGCCCCGAGCCCCGAGCCCCGAGCCCCGAGCCCCGAGCCCTACAACGTGAACAACACTCCCGCTCTGAAGAACCACCCCATCATCCCGATACTCCCCTGATATCCCTCGTCAGGATCATCCCAAAGCACCGTCTGTTCCGGCATCAGGCTGTATCCGATCTCACCCTTGAACCCAAGGTCAGGAGAGAACAGGAACTCGAAACCCGTTGAACCGATGAGTCCATGCACTACGGCTTCGTTGATCTGATCACCATCTACTTCTTCACTATCCAGATCGGTGAGGGTGATGAGGAGAGCGCCATAACGCGCCGACCAGGTCCAGGCAAATCGATGGAACCAGTATTTTTTCGTAATTCCAGCATTAACATGGAAGATGAAGGTGTGGGGAACTCCACCAATCATTCCGCCTTCAGCCGTTAAATAGAATTCTGATAGATTTGACCAACTGGCGGTATTTGTCTCAATCCCGACACCCAGATATAGCTCGGTGTTTCGTCCTTCTTCAGGGAATTCAGCATCACCGCTGTTCGCCTCGCCTGGAATGTCCGCTCGTCCATCCATGAATGCTTCAAATCCACTGCGACTGATGGGCAATACACCAATAACCGGAGATATGTTAATTCCGAACCGGGCGTCCTCAACGACCTGGTCGGCATACGATAAGTCCCGACCCCCGATCAATAATTGAACTTCCGACTCGTTCTGTTCAATTTTGCGCACCTTCCCATATGCCAGGAGTACACGCCCCTCAGCGTTGGGATCGCTGGTAGACCATACTTTGTAACGTTTATCGAGCTCTACACCGAGATCCAAACCCTGATTGAAGGTGAACTTGTTTGCTTCGACCTTGGTCACAATCGCATAGATGGCGAACTCGTCAGCCTTGCGCAGGTTGGTACGGAGTTCAGAAACCACTCCGGTGACTTTACGATGATACAAATCTGTCAGCTCGCCTACATCAGGTGCCTTACCCTCTCTATGATCCTTGTCAATGGATTCGAGCACGTCTAGCACGTTCAACGCCATCAATCCTCCCAAACCCTTGGTCGAACCGCTGACCTTGCCCAGATAACTCTGGTCATGAGTCCGGTACATTTTGATCTCAGCCTCAAGAACCCAGGAGTTCTTCTCAAGCTTTCCCTCGGTCATTCGCGGCACAAATGCGTATCCGTTCTCCACGATTTGCTGCAAGTCATCGAGGGTGATAGGCGCTTCGCCGTAACGTCCGCCAGTATCAACCCGCTTCTGCTTAATCTCTTGAGCGTGCTCGAGCAGATATTCGTTAGCATTTGCCAGGAAATCGTCAATGTTTGAACCAGCAGGCATTTCGTAGAATGCGAAGCGAGGGAAATTGTAGACCAGTTCACGCATCAACGCATTCTCGAAATAACGTCGCTGCTTGCGATCCAGCTGGCTCGCATTCCTGTCAAATTCGACCGGGAAAACAAACAGCTGTTTCTTCACTGACTGATGAAGTGCCTGCTCCTCAGCGAATGAGGTCGAGGCGAGAAGAAATAGGAACGCTATCAGGATCTGGACCAGATGTCGGGAATGCATGGCAGCTCTTCGATTGTGATTTCCAGAGACAACCCCAAAGTAGTGCATTCGACTGCTTGAACGGAAGCACCTCACGAGCGTGATAATCCGTCATCCTGAACCGCGTGAAGGATCTCTGTCATGGGGCTGCGGGCTGCGGACAACGGGCTGCAGAAAACCACTGGAATTTTCCACGGACCTGAATCCGTGGTAGCAAGGATGTCATCCTGAACAGCGTGAAGGATCTGGGTTTTGACTTTCGGATAATCCGCGCTTGACACTCCAAGCACGGGCCTGAAAGCACATAATCTTAAATTACCACTTGAAGTATTCCTGTCTCCGAGAGTAGAGATTGCTCAAGTTCTGATTGGAGTTGCCGATAAGAGGAGAGCAGCGCGGAAATGATGGTGGGTGGAAAACCCCGTCGAACATGATGAACATCGTCTGAAATGCCATTCCCCTGGCCAACCGGACTGTGCTTCTGTTCTTTCTGCTGCACTTGAAGTTTCCTGAGCTGCGGAAAATACTTAGCGCGGAGTTGACATGAGATCACGTAGCAGACGTTTGGGCAGGATGAGTATTCCACGAGCCGTCAGACGTAATCGGATTTTGCCCGCTCCCGGATTCCTGCCCATGAGAGACGGTGTGCAGGTACAGCTGAGCTATGGCCCAGCGGTGCTGGATTACGTTCCGCAGCAGATGCTCTGCCGTCCCGGTCGACCTGAATCCGGGTTGACCCCGCTGTCGGTTGCGTCCGAATCAACAGTCTGGCTGAGAACGAGCTTCGGTCCCTCTGTCAACTAACACCGAACAAAAAACCCTCCACAGATTCTGCGGAGGGTTATCTCTCAATGCGAACTATTAAACGTTACTGCTGATCTCCCAGATACACACGCAATCCGCCCTCAAGCGCCAGTCCTCCCAGAAGGAAATCTCCGTCCCAGGCGAAGTACGGATCGTTGAAGGGGACGTAGCTATAGGTCATAACGATAAACCACTCCCGACGGGGAGTCTCCGGGTTGCTGAAGAACTGTAACCCTGTACCAATAACACCCCCAACTGCGCTCCCACCATCCTCGTAGGCCTCGTAGGTGCGGATCAGCTCTCCATCGGAGATTCTCTCATACTGCCAACGGAATTCCAACCGTGAACTGAAACGCACGTATTCAACACCGCCAGTAAAGAACCAGAGGGGGAGAGGTTCGAAAGGACGGTAGTCAATCATCAAACGCGTGGTGCCGTAGGTCCAACGAGTGGATTGTTGTTCCACGTACTCCTTAAAAGGGTCGTCTTCATCTGGAAACCCCTGAAGCTGCTCGGTTCTCGGCAGAGTCCAGAAGAAGTCGAGATGGGTAGCCAGGTGGAAGCTGTGTCGATAGCCAACAAAAAGTTTCCCGCCCTGCAACTGGTTGTTTTCCCAACCGAGTCCCAGGGTATTGGTTGTACTGAAATAATTGTTCGAGACGAGTCCGTAAGCATTTTGTTCTTCCACGTCGAATTCGACATCGCCATCAACCGTAACCACATCACCCTTCGCACCCAGCTCCAGCATGCTTATTGAGCCACCCATGAACCATCCTGTGCGCTCAACCGCCAAGCTTAGGGCTGGCATCACAAAGAAGATTAATAGTGAAAGAATGGGAATAATTCTAATCCAACTGAAGCTCCGACTCATGTTCAAATCCAGGTTTAGAGTGCAGTTTCGTCAATCTCGATCCAGATCGGACAATGATCCGAACCCACGACTTCATCGGAAATGCTGGCGGAGACAATGGCCGAACGAAGGCTCTCCGTAGCGAAATGATAATCAATTCTCCAGCCGATACCCCGTTCACGGGCTCGAGTGCGCATGTCCCACCAGGAATACTTGTCCGGTGAACTGTCAAACATGCGGAAAGAATCCATCCAACCGGAATCAACCCAGCGGTCAATCCAGGCACGCTCGATGGGGAGAAAGCCGGAACTCTTCTCGTTATTCTTCGGGTGCGAGAGGTCAATGGGCTTGTGAGCGGTGTTGTAATCGCCGCAGACGATTATATTTCGTCCCGAATCCTTCAACTTATTGAAATACTTGAAGATGTGCTCGTAGAAATTCATCTTGTAATCGAGACGTTCCTTGCGTGCCTTTCCGTTCGGAAAGTAGACATTGGCAACGAGCAGCTTACCACCCAGATGTTCGGTGATAACCAACCGGCCTTCGCTGTCAAAGCCTGCGCCATCACCGAATCCGATCTGCACTGAATCCGGTTCAACCTTGCTGAATGTACCAACCCCGCTGTAACCTTTCTTCTCCGCCTGGGAAAATACCGAGAAGTAGCCTTGCGGATTGAGCTGATCTTCAGTCAACTGTTCCGGCCAGGATTTGGTCTCCTGTAGGCAGACAACATCAGGTCGTTTCTGTGACAGCCAGTCCTGGAAGTTTTTCTTCCAGATGGCGCGATAACCGTTAACGTTCCAGGATGCGATTCGCATGGGATGTCCTTTTGTAGGGCTCTGGGCTCTGGGCTCAAGCATGATCGGACTTTCGATAGGTCTTGATTAAGCCATAGAGAGTTTTTGATGTTCTGGTAGATAGAGTTTTCAGATTATCCTCTTGTGGATCATGTAAATATCCAAGCTGAGAAGAAAGTGTGATCTGATACTCGAGCTCAAGAGAAGATCCAAGGGCAATATTAGAGCCAATTGATACAGCAGCCCGTCGCATTTGGGATGTTAATCCAAATAACTCTTCTCTTGGGAATTCTTTGGTGCAGGCATAAACTGCAAGCGCTAGCTGATTAGCCAACTGAAACGCTTGAAGTTTCCGATAATCTCGCATGAAGTGGTCTCCTGTAATAAAAGCAAAAGGTCTGGAGATATTGTGTGAGACTCAAGGAAAACGTTGATTTTCGAGCCCCGAGCCCCGAGCCCCGAGCCCCGAGCCCCGAGCCTTCACCGAAGACACGTCAATTGCCTCCCGCCGTCCGTCGGAAGATTAACACCAGTTATCCACTCCGCCTTGTCACTGATCAACCACTCAATCGCCTCGGCGATCTCTTCAGGCTGGCCCGGACGTCCCAGCGGATGTGTGTCCTTGCTGTGTTCGAGGAATGCAGCGTAACGTTCCTCGTCCATCCCGCCTCGCTTGTGCAGCTCTGTCACTACCACGCCGGGATTAACACCGTTTACCCGCACCCCAAAGGGAGCACCATCGAGCGCCGCGCAACGGACCAGGTGATCAACCGCAGCTTTGCTCACGCAATAGGTGAGCAGGTCGGGAGATGCGCGAAGTCCAGTCAAACTGCTAACCAGAACAGCGGAGCCTTTAGTCTGTTTCAGGTCTTCCCAGCAGGCCTTGAGGATGCGGAAACTAGCATGAACATTTATGGTCATCATGCTGTTGAAACCTTCATCACTCTCGTCGTCCATTCCACCTGCACTGATTACTCCGGCGGAGTGGACTAGACCCGAGATGGGACCGCCCTTACAGGCTTCAGCATAGATAAACTTCGCAGCCTGAGTCTCAGCCAGATCTGCGGCAACAGTCGCAACAGCGTGACCGGAATCCGCAATATCAGCGAGCACCGAAGCATTTCTTCCGGTGGCGATAACATCATAACCACGTTGGGTGAGCAGAATGGTGCACGCCTTCCCAATGCCTGAAGTTGCACCAGTTACGAGGACTCTACGTTTCATGATAAGTTTCCAAATTGCGAGCGTCGGGACGACGCTGTTGACCCTGTTACTGACATATGTGTACTTTACAGCTTGACTAACTGGAAACGACGATGCCTGAAAAAGAAAAGAAGCTGTATAAGCGCAAAAAGAACAAACCCATGTGGATTCGTGCCAACGATTATGCAAGAATCGAAGGCGCTAATTACATCGTGAAGCGCAACGAATTTCAAGCAGCAACTTACGTTGTCGGCAAATCAACCCGCAAACTTGGAACTCCTGTAGAAGTTGAGTATGCCCTCACCCAGGGACAAATGGTAGCGGTCTGGGCAGGGAAATATTTCCGGTTTACACGTGTTACTCCGGAGATAGGACGTGAAGTGCTCGAACTCGTCTGGAAATTCGACGAGAGCCGAGGAATTCCACGTCCGGAAATTAGCGATTACGACAAAGAATCTTTCGACATATAGTTCACAATTGTCCTATCTACATGAATTCAATTTCCTGTCACATTCCGCTTGATAAGTGGATTGCTCTGAGATAATTGTGCCTGAAAACACCGTCTCAATCCTGACAAGCATCCAGGCTTCCTCAGAAGCCGTCGTACGCTCGTTGATGTCACTGCGAAACAATGACGCACCAATTCTTTACCTGCATGGTCCTGGCGAAGAGCCCCCAAGTGGACCAGACATGAGAACCGTTGAAACAACTGCAACCACACTAGGTGGAATGCTCGAAGTCGCGAGAGCAAGCGTAAAGTCTGACCTGTACATCTGGATTCCCCCAGGCGTTGAGGTTGATCCGCACGGTATTCAGCGCTTCATCGATAAACATCATAACCATCCCGAAGCAGCCCTCATCGTCTCAGACTATCACCATAGAGATCGAAATGTTGAGATACATCCTTTCAAGGACGACCTCACCGAACGGGAAGATTTTGGAGCGCTTTGGGGATTACCTGCTGAATACCTGGATCGAATCGGTGGAGCCGACCAGTCTCTGAAGTTCGCGACATTCTACGACCTGCGTCTGAAGCTGATGGAACATGGGGATGTTGCCCAAATCAAAGTTCCGACCCACACCGTTCATCCACCCGAAGATGATTCAGAAGTCGATGAGAACGTGTTGTTCTACCCTGGCGGGGGAACATATGGCGGCTTCAGCTACCTGTTCATGGACGAGGCTGAGGAAAAAGAAACTGAGCAGGTGTTCTACGACTGCCTGAAACGTCGCGGTGCTTACCTCGAGTTACCAGAAAATGTCGCCCCACGAAGTCCCATCGCTGACGGCGATCCCATAGTGACGGTAGTGATTCCTGTGCACAATCGTGCCACCTTGCTCGGGAAGGCGCTGGATTCAGTGTTGGCAAATACGCTGGACAATTTCGAAATCATCGTGGTGGATAATGCTTCCCATGACAACAGCCTCGAAGTCGCACAAAAGTATGCAGATAAGGATACTCGGATTAGGGTGCTGTCGAGCGACCTGAACCTGATTGCCAAAGCTCTTAACATGGGAATTGCTGCTGCAAGGGGACGCTACATAGCTCAACTCGACAGTGATGACGAATACCTGCCAAACACCTTACAGTCAATGGTGGATCACCTTGAATCGCATCCCCAATGTGCGCTCGCAATAAGTTATTATGTGCTGATGGACGAGGGTGGAACTACTCTCAGCGACTTCGGTATAATCGAGCACCTCGAGTATAACTTGAACAATATCCTTCGGGTCGATGGCGCGGGAGCACTGCGCTGTTGGAGCAAGGCGGCTGTTCAGGAGATGGGCGGATTCAACGAAGTCGACTTCCCCAATTACGGCGAAGACTATGACCTGGTACTCAAGGTCTCCGAGAAATATCAGGTAGATCGGGTACACGACGTTTTGTATCGATACCGACGCCACCCGGGCAACACCGATGCCCTCCGTCTGCCAAAAGATAAAATCCGGGCTAAAACATTCGCCCGCACCTGTGCAGTGGAACGCCGTAGAAAGATCAACGAGCGATTCTCGTGAGAGACCACGCCGCAATCCATGTCGTCGGAGTTGATGCCGGCGCCACTCGTTCTCGCTTCCTGCTGTCCGGCCCGGATCGCAAGGAAATAGCATACAGCGAAGGACCAGCCTTCAGCCTAAAACAGCAGCCTGCCTCTGAACTGATGAAGCTCATCAGCAGTACAATCAGGACACTCATCCCCCATGAAATACGATTCAATGTCACCATAGGTGCCATCGCCGTTGGTGCGGCCGGAGTAGGTTCTTCGGAAGAACGCGAGATGGTTCAGAGTGTCCTGCACAAAGCTTTCCACAACACTCATGTCTATGTCCATCATGACGCATATATCGCCCAATATGGCGCGTTTGGCGGGGGAGCTGGGGTTATCGTCACCTCGGGAACAGGTTCGATCGCTTACGGACGAAATGCCGATGGCGAGGAAGCTCGTGCCGGAGGATGGGGATGGCTGCTGGGTGATGAGGGGAGCGGGTGGTGGATCGCCAGAGAAGCCGTGCGTTGCGCCCTCGCGCAATGGGAAGGATCTGGTCCCACGACCGGAATTACGGACCTGCTGATCGAACACTTCCAAGTTGCTGATGCATACCAATTAGTCCCTGCCATCTACTCAGAGACCATCAGCAGGGATGATCTGACCACATTGGGACAGCAACTGGCAGATCTGGCTCGCGAGGGTGATGAAATTGCAGCTGGTTTGTATCATCGCGCTGGCAAAGAACTGGCCGAGCTCGCGCTGAGAACCGGAAACAAGCTCAACATCGCCACCGATGAGCTTGAGGTCGCTCTGCTGGGAGGAGTCGGAAATGGAGCGCTGGATTTGCTTCGTCCCGGGATGACCGCCGCCTGGGAAGCAGCATCAGAGTCAGAGGGTTCAGACCTTCCATCTCTGGTTGAACCGCAGATGGATGCCGTCAGAGGCGCCGTACTCTGGGCACGAGAATCCATCGTGCGGCGATCATACGCCTAGAGATCAACAATTCGTTCTGGAGATGTGCATATGATACTCGCGGAACGCATCCGCAACCTGCCGCCATACCTCTTCGCAAGCCTGGAAGCCAAAGCGTCTGAGTTACGTGCCAAAGGCGTGGATCTGATTGACCTCGGCATTGCAGACCCGGACCTGCCCCCGGTGTCAACGGTCAAGAACAGCCTCATACATCATCTTGACGATCCCGACGCTCACCAATACCCAACCAGTCAAGGTGATCCTGAAGTTCGCAGGCAGATTGCTGCCTGGCTCAGGGGACGCTTCGGCATTGAAATCAATCCGGTCAACGAAATTTGTGTTACCATGGGTTCCAAGGAAGGGCTGGCGAATCTGGCGCGGGCATTCGCTGAACCGGGTAGTTTCATAGCCGCAACCGATCCGGGCTACCCCGTTTATGCCAATGCAGGTGCCATCCTCAATGGTGCTGATTTCCATGCCCTCCCATTACTCCCAGAAAATGGCTTTCTCCCCGATCTGAATCAGGCGTCAGGTGCACGGATTCTCTACCTCAACTATCCGAACAATCCGACGGGAGCTATTGCTCCGGAATCGTTCTATCGTGAGGTTGCTGTCTGGGCCGATGATAACCCGGACACCCTGGTAGTGATGGATGCCGCATACTGCGAACTCAGCTTCCAATCACCAAAACCACCATCAACGCTTCAGTTCAGTAAAAATGTAATCGAATTCCACAGCCTGTCGAAAATGATGAACGTGACCGGATACCGAATAGGTTTTGCTGTCGGAAAGGCTGATGTCATAGCAGCGTTAACCAAAGTCAAGACGCAACTCGACAGCGGTGCGCCGGTGTTCATTCAACGGGCGATGGCAGATGCGCTGGCCACCTACGATGGACAAAATCCACCACCGGAAGCACAGAGATCACATGATGAATATGCCGCGCGTAAGAACCTCATCGAGGACGGTTTGAAACACATTCCGGGGGTGCTTCAGGTCTATCCCAGCCCGGCAACCTTCTTCGCCTGGTTCCGAGTCAGCGATGATCTGGCATTTGTTGAACATGCGATGGAAAAGGGAGTGATCCTTACACCGGGACGAGGATTCGGTAAAGCTGGGGAAGGATTCGTTCGTGCGGCTGTCACAACATCGAGAGATCGAATTCAACTGGCAATTGAGAGGCTGAAGTCCTGATAAAATCCGCTATGCCGATTTGCCATTCGAACAAGTTGTCTTCTTATCGGACAAAAGCGTCAGTTCCCTGTTGCTGATAGTGGTTTGGTGATCGAAGGCGAACAATCCGATTACTCCCAGTAAGCTGGCAAGAATTCCGATCGTCAGCAATTTGCGGATATCAATGAACGCTACTGTCAGCTCCCTGCGGGTGAATTCGGTTTTACGTGTATCAGGATTGGAGAAGGTGTATGAAACCATAGTGAGTGAGAGATTTTCTTTGATATCGGCGTCTGTAATCAACGAATCGGGCAGAGGATCAGGTGGGTTGTTGAACAAGGCGAACCCACCGGACGAACCATCCAAATAGCACCAGGGTGGCACAATCGCCAGAGCGATGCAAACAACCAGCGCCCCTGAAACGCACAGTATTTGTTTACGGTTGAGAATTGAGTTTAACTCCCTGGGTATCCGCTACAGTCAGTGAACCTAAGAAATTCCTTTCCGTCTACCAAGACGAACCGTTGCGGGCCTCCATATCTCCAGCGAAAGATAATTCACCTTCTGATTAAGCACTTCCTGTTCACTGACGAATTGCTGCGTGACTCAGTATCCACCACCGGCGGATCAGCAACCCGCTCAGGTGAAACCGCCTTGAGGGATACTCGGTGATGGTGTGGAAGACAATCCACTCCCGTTTGATACGTTCAATGCAGAGCCGCCACCCATCTGACGTTGAGCTCCCGCTCCGCAGTCAGGGCAAACCTTCGGACTGTCGTCACTGATGGAGTGAAACAAATTGAATCGCTGTCCACATTCAGGACAGACATATGTGTAAGTCGGCATTTACCCGGTCCAGTTTCTTTCAGAAGAAGTGTGTTGGCACAATGTGATCACTCATTTCATTGGATGCCAGACGAGGGAGAGTGTTACTGCAGATTTGCTGCCTGAGCTCTTCTGACTCCACTTGAGGCAGTTCCAACTTACACCTCTTTGTAAAATGGTGGGCTGCGATAACCTCATCACCTCCAGCCGTGGTTTGAATCTCCATCAATCTTGACGCTATGTTAGTAGGTGAGGGTCTATTTGATCAGACTTTGAATCAACTTTTCTGGCAGGGCAAAGAACTGGGAGCAGGGTGCACCTCAGCGGACTCGAAATTCAAGGCTTTAAATCCTTTCCCAACAAGACCAAACTGACGTTCGCACGCGGAGTCATGGCGATTGTCGGACCAAATGGCTGTGGCAAAACGAACATCGTTGACGCAGTCCGATGGGTGCTGGGTGAACAGCGGTCAACTGTGCTTCGCTCCGAAAAGATGGAACACGTCATCTTCGCAGGATCTCTTCATCAAAAACCCGCGGCCAAATCAGAAGTTACCCTGATCCTGGAGAACGATCGCAATATCCTCCCCGAAGAGTTTACCGAACTGGCGATCACCAGACGGCTCACCCGAGATGGCGATTCCGACTACCTGATAAACCGACGTCCCAGCCGATTAAAGGACATCAAGAACCTCTTTGCTGACACCGGTCTGGGTCCGGATAGCTACAGCATCATCGAGCTGAAAATGGTCGAGACCATCCTCTCCGCTCGCACCGACGAACGTCGCCGCCTTTTTGAGGAGGCCGCAGGAGTTACCGGGTACAAGGCAAAGCTCAAGACCACTCGCCATCGATTAAATGAAACCCGAACTGACCTCACCCGACTCGCCGATCTGCTCAACGAAGTGACCTCACGACGTAATTCGCTCAAACGGCAGGTGAACAAGGCGCGTCGATACCGCCACCTGCGTGAAGCGTTACGGGTGATTGAACTGAAGGCCTCTTCAGCAGAAATTATTGAACTGCGCGCCAAAGTCGCACCATTGGAAGAGCAACTCGTTGCGGATCGTACTTCACGTGACAATTTGGCCCAACAGGTGGATCGAGACCGAAAAACACAGCATGAGTTGCACGGCAAACTGTCGGTTCTAGAAGAGACGTTGCAAACGCTGGGCGCAGAAAAATCCCAAGCCTTTGATCGCCTGACCAACACCCGACGTGAGATCGATGTCCTCGAGGAACGCATTCGCTCCGGTCATAGTCGCAGTGAGAAACGTGACGAGGAAGAAAAAATACTAACCCAACGTCTTGTGGACATCGCCCAAGAGCTGAACAACATGGCGCAGCAGGATGAACGTGCCACCGACCGAGCCCGGGAAATTGAACAGCGGCTTGAGGGCATGCGGGTAAGCTGGGACGCAATTCAGGAGAGGGTAAACAGCCACAGCCAGCGACGGGACAACGCCGAACGTGAACGGGTTAAGGCTGAACGTGAACAGGCCCGTGTTGATGGTGAACTGAAACGTTCCGAAGAACGTTTGATCCAAGTGAACGATCAACTTCAAATCAATCAAAAAGCAGATCTGCCTGAAGCGCCGGAAGACCCGGAAAACGCTCGAAACGAACTAGAACGCTTGAACACCGAGTTGACGGCAGCCGAGACTAAACTGGCGGATGCACGATCAAACGAGGAATCGCTGCGCTCCGAGCTCAATGAATCCGAGAAGACTGCGGTCGGGATGGGGCGAGACCTGAATAGCGCCAAGGAACGCGTCGAATTCCTGCAGCGGATCATTCAGAGCGGCGTAGGGAGGTCAGAGGCTGTGCAGGCGCTGCTCACAGCTGATCTCGATGATGTGTACGGTCGCCTCGGTGACGCGGTAGTGATTAAAGATGAGTCGGTCCGAGTCGCCATCGCCGCCGCGCTGGAACCTTGGTCCGATGCTGTAATAGTCGCTGATTCCGGCATGCAGAGCGCGGTCGAGTTCCTGCAAAGTCAGAAACACGGTCGGGCGACACTCGCAACCTATAACCGGGAAGCATCTGTAAACCACCAGCTACCGGATGACAAACGAATCACACCATTATTGAATTACATAGATACCAGCGGTGATGCGGGAAACGTCGCCCGTGAACACTTATCCTTCTACGGTCTGGTTCAAGACTTGCCAACCCTGCTCGATCTTGCGCCTGAAGCTAAAAATGAGTTTGGGCTGGTCACAGCGGAAGGTTGTGTACTTCATCCAGACGGATCCATCTCCGCAGGGCGCGCCACTGTTGATGATCTCGGAGCCGCTGGACTGCTGGATGACGCCACTCAACTTCAGAATGATCTACAAGCGGCTCATGAGGCGATGGAAATTGAGCTCACCAGCGCTCGTCAACAATCTGATCAAGCCATGAATGCGCGCATTGAGGCAGAGACCCTGCGTAAACAGGTTCGTGAAGCCCTGCGAGCACAGGATTCCATATTACGAAGAACTGAGGAGGATTGGCGGAATTTCGAATCCCTGAAGGCGCGGGCATCGGAAGAACACACCCGTCTCATACATGATCGTGACCAGCTGCTGGGTAGCATAGAAACGCTGAAGAAGGAGCTCAAAGATGCCGCAGCGGCATTGAAAGACGCGAACGGACTCTACTCTGAGATCCGCGAGCGGAGTGAAGATCTACGACAGGAGAGTGATGCACAACGTACCGCCCGTGACCAGCTCCGTGAGAAACAGGTGGAAGCATCATCATCGCTGGCAAGAGTGCGCGGTGAGCTCAACAAACAGCAGTCGCTGAAAGAAGAATACGAGCATCAGCTCGAACGGTTGCAGCAGGAACGAGAATCTGCTGGAGGTGCGCTGGAGGACGCTGTTGATCGTCAATGGCGTATCAAGGGCGAAACCAAGGTTCTCGAGAAGAATCTGGAGGATAAATCCTCCACCCTGGCAAAAAGCCGCAAGGAATACGAACGGCTCCAGAATCAACGATCCGAAATTGACGGAATCCTGGCTCAGCGTCGCGAGGATCAGACACGCCTGTCAGACCGCGTTCATACCCGGGAGCTCGAACAGATCGGAAGAGCACACGTCTGAACTCCAGTCACACTGATATATCTCGTATGCCGTCTTCTGCTTGAAAAAAAAAAAACAAGACAAAAAAAAAAAAAAAAACGATACAAAAAAATAAAAAAAAAAAACACAACAAAACTATGGCAGCGAGACTGTCACGGATGGAGAACAGAACGCATTGTA
>CAJVXH010000010.1 GCA_913009835.1 uncultured bacterium | reverse complement strand
AATATGGTATCTTTGTCCTTGCCTGGACCATCAGCCAGTCCATCGGTCTATTTGCTCAAGTTGGCCTCGACAAGGGTGTGATCAAGTACGGTATCGAAGCGCTGAATCGGAAAGATGGAAGCCTGTCTTCGGTGCTGATCCAATCTGTAGCAATCCACAGCATTATCGCCATCGCCTTCAGCCTGGCACTGTACTATTCATCACAATGGCTGGCAATTACGGTATTCCATAAAGCGGGACTGGTGTCTCCGCTGCGGATGCTGGCGGTCATGGTGCCAGTGTTGAGCGGAATGCACGTGATTGTCGCAATCACACGCATTTCCAAGAGAATGACCTACAGCGTCATCTGCGAGAAAATTCTCCAGCCGGCCAGCCAGTTCGGACTCACCATCCTGTTTATTGCAGGGATGGGAATGCGAGTGGACGGTGCGATTATCGCCATGGGAGCGTCTTACGGAATCGGTTTCCTGGCAGGCGTGTACTTCAGCCTGAAATTGTACGCTTTCACTGGGACCAGACGCCTGATCAATTTGCCGTTGGCATGGGAAATATTACGTTACTCGTTCCCAACCTCGTTGGGAGCCGTCTTTGCCAAAACGAACAACTGGGTTGACCGTCTGATGATCGGATATTTCCTGGTCGCGGGAAGTGTTGGAGTTTATCAAACCGCATCCAAGGTGTCGTCATTGTTCATGGTAATTGCCAGCATGTTTCACGGCATCTTCGCGGTACTGGCGGCCGACCTGACTTCAAAGAATGAAAAACGAAACCTGAACGGGATATATCGCGCCAATACCAAGTGGGGATTATACGTTGCCCTGCCCCTCTTCCTTATTATCCTTTTCCACTCCGACGCGCTGTTGCAAATGATCTTCGGCGCGCCTTATCAACGTGGTGGTGGACCGCTGGTGTTGCTGGCGGCAGGACAACTTGTCAACATCGGGACCGGGTCAGTGGGCCTCGTTCTAATGATGGGGGGACAACAAACTCGCTGGATGGTCACATCGATGATCATGTTCTTCGTGAACATAGTTGGCAATGTTCTTCTGATCCCGGTCTGGGGTGTTTGGGGAGCCTCTATCGCAACCAGCGGATCTGTAGCGACTATGTTTATCATCGGCGTTTTCATGGCTCGTAAACACGTTGGCGTGTGGCCCTACGACAGACGTTTTGCCAAAGGACTGCTGGCATCACTGATCGCTTGTGTTGTACCATTAGTAATCGGATTTTTACACATGACCAACCCTATTTTTGAGATGCTGCTCAGCGCACCGTTGATCGTACTCGTATTCGGTATAGCACTGGTCAAATTGGGGCTGGATGACGATGATCTTTGGATACTCAATCGGGTACGACGCAGACTTGCGGGCGTGCGTAACAACTTTGCCTGAATGCTATCATGAAAAGTACAAACGTCAAAGTTCTCTACATCACTGGTTGGGGTCGAAGCGGAACAACCGTTCTCGACCGAATTCTCGGCCAACTGCCCGGATTCAATTCCGTCGGAGAGATCCGATATATCTGGGACAGGAATTTCGTCGGGAACCATCTCTGCGGTTGTGGAAAACACTTCCGGGATTGCCCCGAGTGGCAAGCTATCATAAACGATGCCTTTGGCTCTTTTGATGCGGTGGACCCGAATCGGATGATCCAGATGCGGGATGGCCTGACCCGGACACGTCATCTGGCTGGCCTCACCATGCCCGGAACAACACGACGTGCCCTGTGGGAAAACGCTCGTGAGTACCTGACCAATCTGATTGCTCTCTACAAGTCCATCCAGCGACACTACGATTGCAACATTATCGTGGATTCATCCAAGTTTCCGACATATGCCTTCACACTGGATATTCTCAAAGAAATTGACCTTTATGTCGTCCATATCGTTAGAGACCCGCGAGCGGTCTCATTCTCGTGGCTGAGACGAAAGCTGCAGCCGGACACTGGTACCCTGCAGCCGATGGATGAGCATGGTCCGTTCTTCTCCACATTGCTATGGAATTCGTGGAATATCGCCACCGAAGCGACTTGGGGAAAACGTCCGGAACGCTACATATTCATCCGATATGAAGACTTTATCCGTCAGCCGAAGAAAACCATTCAACGCATTCTTCGTCGATTCGGGGAAGAGGTTGATTCCATGCCCTTTGTGGATGAACATACTGTCCACCTGGGAATCAACCATACCTGTTCCGGAAATCCAAACCGTTTCAATGAAGGTAATATTACCCTGCGTATGGATGATGAGTGGACACGGAAGATGCGTCCACGAGACAAGTACTTCGTAACCGCAATGGCCATGCCTTTCCTTCATCGGTATGGTTATCCGATTGTGGTGTAACCAGGATAGTAGGGTAGGTGAGCGAACAGAACCGGACTCCATCGGCAATAGCGCCCGCCCTGCGTTCGATAAAACGCATGGCAAGGAAGGCGTTTTTTTCTATTCGCCGAACAACTACAGGCTCCGGACACCGCCCGGATTCCATCATTCTAGGCGCGCAACGAGCGGGAACGACAAGCCTGTTCAACATGCTCTCGTCACATCCATGTGTGATCCCATCGGTAGTCAAGGAAACCCACTATTTCGATCTGTACTATCACAAGGGAATAGGCTGGTACTATTCGCACTTCCCAACCCATTTCTGGAGACGCTATTCTCACGATCACCGTTGGTGCGAAGCCAGTCCATACTATCTGTTTGAACCACGAGTTCCGCGACGTATTCACAAAGCGCTACCGGACGCGAGGATGATTGTTATCCTGCGCAATCCGATTGACCGAGCGTATTCGAACTATCAACACCAAGTACAACTGGGAAATGAGCAACTCAGTTTTGAAGAGGCGATAGAGCAGGAATCAACTCGCCTCAACGGCGAAGTTGAACGGATGATGAAAGATGCCAGCTATCAAAGTATCAAGCATCGACGATGCACATATGTGATGCGAGGACGCTACTCTGAACAACTGGAACGCTGGCTGGCACTGTTTCCTCGAGAGCAATTTCATGTCATTGCGGCGGAAAACTTTTTCAGGAACATGCCCGATGAAATGAATGAGCTGACAGAGTTCCTCGAGATACCCAAACACAGCTTTCCCGTCTCACGTTCGGACAACAAGGGAAGCTATAAATCAATGTCGCAGCAAACACGGGAAAACATGCGTCTCATATTTGCGGATGAAAAATCACGTCTGGAAAAAATAACCGGCATCAAATTCGACTGGGATATCTGATTGGCCAACATGCTCAAAATATTGAGGAAGAAAGCACGGGATACGAATATCTCCGTGAATGCAAGAGCCGCCGCCAAAGAATTGATCGTATTGTCGCGCAAGCCCACAGCGGTGAAACGTGTGCGGCCTACATTCTTCCTTATCGGAGCGATGAAAGCCGGTACCACATCCCTGTTCAACAATCTGGTGCTTCACCCTCAGATATCCGAACCGGTATCGAAAGAAATACGCTATTTCGATTTCCACTTCAACCGTGGTGAGGCCTGGTATCTGGCACATTTTCCCTTGATCAGATCCGCTCAAAAGCGTGGTGAGACAATAGCTGGTGAAGCCAGCCCATCATATATGTTTGATCCGCACGCGCCCGACAGGATCAAACGGTTTTCACCCAATTCGCGACTGGTTATCATGCTTCGTAATCCGGTGGATCGTGCCTATTCGCATTACCAGCACTCAGTGAGATATTGGGGCGAGACGAGATCATTCGCAGATGCTATCAGGATTGAAGAAGACTGGATGGGCGAAGAGCAGGAACTGAGGATAAAGGATCCTCAACAGATGCCAGTGAAACGAATCCAGTATTCATACCTCACCCGAGGGCGCTATATTGAACAAATCATGCGCTGGGATTCAGTGTTCGGGAGAGAGAACCTGCTCATATTGCAGGCAGAGGAGTACTTCCAAAAACCTGAGAATATCATGCCGAAGGTTCTAAGCTTCCTGAACCTGGCAGACTGGCAACCGGAGCAGTTCCAACGGCTGAATATGGCCCGATACAAACAACTGAGTGATGATGTACGTGATCAGACTTATGATTATTTCACCGAATCGAACATGGCGCTATATGAATATCTGGGAAAATCCTTCGATTGGGAAAAAGATAGGTATGATTGAATTCAATGGATCGGTTATTGCTATAATTAGCGAGGACTGTAGGGCGAGGCTTGTAAATGTAGTATCTTGGGAGAGCTTAAAAACTGGTAGACAAAAGAGTGGCTGGATTGGAATAGAAAAGCGAGCTTCACTAGCTTACATTCACCTGTGTAGTATGACTTCTGAAGGATTGTGCCGAACAATAGTCTGACTGTGACGGTACTGTTGGTTTTCACAAAATATAGATCAAAGGCTGTCTTGTGGATACGTCTATTCGTACGATAGTTGGGAAGATTGCAAACCGGGATTATGGCTACCTTTTGCTGCTATTCTGGCGAGCTGTCTTTGTTGTCGGATTGTTGCTGTTTGCATTCGTTATCGGTGCGGTACCGCAAATGATAAAACTGGACGCGCTGCCCATGATAGTGGCGGGCTACGTGATTCTGGTACTCTGCGCGCTCTCAGTTCTGAAACCGCTGTTGCTCGTCTATTTCACGATTCTCTCAGCATCCACATCAACCATCGTTAAGAACATTGGTTCCATGAGTGTGGGTGGGACAACCATGTCCACCTCCGGCTTGCGCTGGGGGTTGATCACCCTCATCGCCGCTGTTATCAATCTCTATTATTTCCGCAACAAGGGCATTCAGAGGAAATACTGGGTGTACATAGCATTTCTTGCCTACGCTGTCTTGATGTATGTCATCAACGGTGCAGCTGGAACAGGTGACAAGGACTTGGTCTGGTATGCACTCCCGATGATCATGGGGATGTTTTCATACAACTATTTTCTCAACTGCAAGCTGAAACGTTTTGAGAATGTAGACTGGTTTATCAGAAACAATATCTTTATCGTGATCTGGATGTTCGGCTCAGCCTTCTACACCGGCGCTCTGGTGATGACGACGAATGGCCCGGACGGCGATATTGTCGCACGTACTGTTGCCCTGTTCACCTCAACCATCATTTCTATCCCACTGGCTCGCTGGCGCTATCATCCGGATCCAAAGCAGCGCAGAATTGGTTTCATCTACGTCCTGTTGTTCATTGGAACCGTGGCCATCACACTGTCACGTATGGCTCTGGGCACTGGTATGATGCTGGTGGTTATCGCAATGAACCGGCCACGCCATTTCTTCCGACTGGCAACTACGGCACTGATTGGTGGCGTACTTATCATTGTCCTGTTCTCGGCTGTTCCACAATTGCGCGCCCGTATGTTCAAGAGTGGGCATTTACCACGAACCATTCCCGAGTTCTTCGTTACATTTGACTCGTCCGGACGATTTACCCAACTCTGGCCGTTAACTATCGGGAGTGCGCTGGATCATCCCTGGTTGGGACAAGGACCGGGAACCGCTCGCCGGGTCATCGGTGAGGCAATGACCAAGCAGAAAACAGTTACCGAATACCCGCCGCATAACGAATACCTGCAGGTGTGGCATGACTTCGGACTTGTCGGTGTAAGCATCCTCCTTGTATTCTACGTCTCTATCACTTTGCAAATGTGGTTCCGATGGAAATACTATGATGATAGGGGGAATTATGTCCAAGCCTACTGGGCCATGGCGGGATTTCTATCGATCTTCCTGATAACCTTCTCAGCAATCACCGCCAACACATTGCACTACCCATTCGTGATGGCTATGGGATTCATGATTATGGCCATGTCCGATGCAATGCATGACAGGTTCAAGGAGGATCACATCAATAAACCAATACCTCGGAACAAGAACCCATTACGGTTGAAAAGCACCTTCGTGTTTTTCAGGTAGTCCGCTGATCGAGAGAGACATAGGCTTCTCTGTTGGCTGGAACTGGAATTCGTATAGTATCTCAGCGTGGTACAAAACGTGTTACTGAAAGCAAGCAGGTATGGGAATGAGTGATTTCAAGATAGATTTCTGTGGGGTTGGCGCTGCCAAAGCTGGCACCACTTGGGTATACCGACTGTTGAGCGAACATCCGCAAACCTGTCTCGGCAAGCGGAAGGAACTGAACTACTTCTTGCGAAAACATCCGCTCGAGGATTTTGTTGTACGTACTGGATCACACCTGGATTCGGAGAACTACGTCCAGGGGCCTCAATGGTATGAAGAACAATTCAGCCATCGCCAGCCAGATCAACTGAAAGGCGAGCTCTCACCGGCGTATTTAGGAGATCCGATAAGCCCGAAGCTCCTCCATGAACACAATCCTGATATGCGGATCATCATAAACATCCGCAATCCTGTGGATGCCCTCTATTCGCTCTATTTTCAAATCTACGAGATGCACACAATCAACGAGTCATTTGAAGAAATATTGGAACGTACGACCTTTGGCCAATCTTACTACAAGTATCCGGTCGCGATTAAACGCTACTTGGATGTATTTCCAGAAGAACAGATTCTTTTCATATATCTGGATGATGTTAAGGATGATGCGAAAGGTGTGTACAGCAGGTTGTGCAAACACCTGAAGATTGATGAGATTGAGCTGGAGAGTTTAACGAAAAAAGCCAATCCGAGCAAGATGGTCCGTTCTCGTCGAATAAGGAATGCCCTGTTGCAGATCTATATCCTGTTCGATAAAAATGAGACCATGCGTGGAATACGCAATTGGATGCGTAAGAAAAAACTGACCCGCTACGCGATGAAGATTCGCAAGTGGAATTCAGTCAAAGCCAAGTATCCGCCAATGATGCCGGAAACCCGTGCGAAATTGATCGAATTCTACCGTGATGACATCATTGAACTCGGAAAGATTCATAACCGTGACCTCAGCCACTGGTTGGAAATGCCTGAACCCAGGAGAGTGAAAGCAACATGAGCCGTGACTTCAAACTGGACATCATCGGTGTGGGTGCAGCCAAAGCCGGCACGACCTGGACCGCTACCATTTTGGATGAGCATCCGGACACATGTCTGGGACATGGGAAGGAACTCGACTACTTCCTCGAAGATATGCCGCTATACTTGCAGCAACGTCTTGGAACAACCGAGACAAAGATGAGGCCGAAGGGTGAAAAGTGGCTGAAGGAACAGTTCACGCACAGCAAACCTGGTCAACTAAAAGCCGAATTCAGCCCGCGTTACTTTGGAGATCCGGGCAGCCCGCGTCTTATTCACGAGCACAATCCTGATGCCAAGCTGCTGATCAATTTACGGAATCCGGTAGAAGCGGCTTATTCATTCTACTACCACTATATCGCATTTCACCCGTCTGAAGTTGATAACTTCGGAGATGCGATTAAAATAGTGCCTGAAGCCTTGGACTACTACCACTATATCAACCACATCGAGAGGTTCGCCAAGTACTTCCCGCGCGAACAGATGAACATCGTTTTGATGGATGATATCAAGGCGGACAACCAGAAAGTCTACCGGGATCTGTGTGAATTTATCGGCGTGGAAGCCGTACCGCTGGAAGCGGTAACCAAACGTGCCAACACCGCCAAGCAAATACGTTCCACACACATGCGGCTTGCATTTTACAACTTGCAGCTCTTTCTCGGGAAACACGCTGCGACACGCCGAATGCGCGATCTGATCGCCTCCAATAAAGCCATAAAGGATATGTGGGGTAGAATCAAGCAACTGAATATCAGACATGAGAAATACGAGGAAATGTCGCAGGAATCCCGCGAACAACTTGTCGAGTTATTCCGTGAACCAAACGAACGTTTAGGCGAATTTCTCGACCGCGATCTCAGCCACTGGATGAAAATTCCTGAACATAAGGGAGTGAAAGCATCATGAGCGGTGACTTCAAACTCGACATCGTTGGTGTGGGCGCTGCGAAATCCGGCACGACATGGACTGCTTCTATCTTGAAGACACACCCGCAAACATGCCTCGGTCATGGCAAAGAGTTGAACTACTTCCTCGAACTGATGCCGCCTGAAATGCAGCAACGTCTCGGCACCACAGAAACAAAGATGATACCGAAGGGTGAAGAGTGGTTGAAGAGCAAGTTCCAGCATTGGGAACCTGGCCAGAAAAAAGCTGATTTCAGTCCGGGATACTTCATGGATCCAGGTAGCCCGCGTCTAATTCACGAACACAATCCTGATGTCAAGCTGCTGATCAATTTGCGGAATCCCTCGGAAGCCGCTTATTCATTCTACTATCACTACATCGCAATTCATCAAGTGGATTTTAATGACTTCGAAGAGGCTCTTAAGAACGAGGCTCTAAAACCGTCGTCTCAAATCATAGACTATTACAAGTATATAGATCACATAGAGAGGTATCTCAAGTACTTCCAGCGCGAACAGATAAAAATCATTCTCATGGACGACATCAAGGCGGATAACCAGGCAGTCTACAGGGACTATTGTCAATTCCTCGAAATTGAAGCTGTACCCCTGGGGGCAGTTACCAAACGCGCAAACACTGCCAAGCAAATACGTTCGATAAGAGTTAGGAATGCATTCTACAACATGAATGTATTTCTCGGGAAATACGCTGTGACTCGCAGGATACTTGATCTCGTAGAATATAACCACTATGCCAAAAGGGTAGTGGGCAGAATTAAGGACCTTAATGTCAAACGTATGAAATACGAGGATATTTCGCAGAAATCGCGTAAACAGCTTATCGAGATCTATCGCGAACCGAACGAACGTCTGGCTGAGTTTCTAGGTCGCGATCTCAGCATGTGGAACGATCCAAATCCGAAGAAGAAAAAAGTGTCGAAATCCGCCTGAGCTGAGGATATCTGAACTAAAATAATAAGGCACCCTCTGAACGGGGGTGCCTTATTCTGGTATCCAACATCTCCACTTGGATCACAACAATCCATCGACTATTTGAGTCTGGCATGCGTCCGGTCAAGCACCTCATTCAAAGTTTTCGCCAGACCAACGACGTGTGGTTGTTCGATCAGATGACCGTGCGTGCCATATACCTCAAATACTTCAAGATTATTCTCTCCGACAAACGGTCCCCAGTTCAACTGCGGATCGCGAGTGGATTTCTTGGGTTGATTGCTGGCACGTAACAATGCGACCGGCACATTCTCGAGTTTTTTCGGCTTGTAACTGAGTACTGCCTCGTAGGTCAAATCCTCAACCCTGCGAATCGTGCCACCAGAACCATCACGGCTCTTACGATTACCATGCTTTATCTTGCGACGGAGATAGGCGATTTTTTCCTTCGTGCTCAGAGTCTTCAAATTCTCCATGTGAAGCTCAATGCGCCAGAGGAAGGTTTCCAGCTGGTGAGGCAAACGGCTGCCACCCACCTCAAGACTGTAGTAACCGGGGCCAAAAGTGTCAAACAGTGCGAGCAACGCGACTTTCTCACCAGCTTGCTCAAGCTGATAGGCCATCTCCCAGGAAATCACTCCTCCGCCCGAAAATCCAGCCAGCAGATACGGTCCGTTTTTCTGTGCGGCACGAATCCCCTTCAAGTAATACTCCGCCATCTCAGGGACATTATTGAATGGTTCATCCTTGCCATCCAGACCACGGGCCTGCAGAGCGTACAACGGTTGTTCTTCCGGAATAAACGAAATCAGTTCGCGATACTTCAGAACATTCCCACCAACCGGATGGGTGAAGAACAGCGGTGTACGTTCGCCCGTGACTCGCATGGGAACGAGTGATGACCAGTCCGGCTTCCAATCCTCATCCGAGAGGATACGTGCCATCTGAGCGACGGTACGCGTCTTGAGGAAGTTAGCAACCGGGATGGAACGACCCATCTTCTTCTCAACCTGCCCGATCAAACGTACCGCCAACACTGATTCGCCACCGAGTTCGAAGAAGTCGTCGTGCAGACCGATGTCATCAAGGTCCAACAAGTCTTCCCACATCTCGATCAACTCATATTCCAGATCAGTCGGTTCACGGTCGGGATCGTCCCAGTCAATCTCATCCTCACTGGATTCGGATGAATCAAAAGGTTCAGTCGTAGCGTAAGAAGCTTTATCGCCAGAACCCGATGAGGGTTCTGCTGCCGATGATGATGGTGAGACTGCGACAGGTTCAACCACCGGAGCCTGCTTGTCAGCCTTTGTAGAATCAGACTCCGAATCGTCATCATCGTCCGATGAAGAAAGACTTCCACGTTCGCAGACAGCTACTACTTCGCCAGCCTCAGTAAACCAGAAACGAGTGTGGAATCGCTCGTCCTTATACTGGATAGTCGCCGACCCGGCCTCCATATCCCAACTTCCTACCAACCACTCCCGCGGTTCATGGTTCAGACCAGTTCCGAAAGCCTTGGAGGCAGCTTCCTTGCTGCACCAGAGGGCGGCTGTTGCACGCTTTTTGTCGTCACCTGATAACGCTTCGATCCTCTCAATATTCTGAGGGCTGAACCCGCCTGAGAGCACATCTTCGGGCTCGAATCCATCCAGCCACTCATAATCAATGCCGATGGGAACCGAGCCATCAGAGGTCACTGCAACTGCGTAACGTTTGGAATGAGCGATGGAGATTTCCGGCAAGGTGAGGTCTTCGTTGAGTACAAAAACACCAAATGGTTTGCCATGTTCATCGACACGGATTTCTATGTCGACCGGGTTGAGACGACCTTCAGTAGTATTCTCCTCAATCCAACTTATCAGCACTTCCTTCAAGGCTATCCGACCCATCAACCAATCCTCACGATGAGCGTGATCCTCTTCGAAGGAGTAGTACTGTTCTTTCTCAGCTTTGGTGAGTACAATATGAACTAGTGTACTACCCCAAACGCCCCACGAACTTGTCAACACATCAGTAATAAAAGGTTCATTGATCCGCATCCGGTAGCCGGTTTCCTCAGACATCCATTTCTCAGAAAGAGTGTAATACTTCGGATACTGAGTTATCTTGCTGAGACGGCGTGGGATTTCGAAGAAACGGACTTGCCAGCCTTCAGCACGAACATAGACATGCCCCGTTTCAGCATCAATCAAATCAACAAACGAATCAAGACAGCCAAGATTTGGAAGCATCTCTGACTTGTAGTGATTATCCGGGAAATCGAAAGCCTCTTCCGTATTCTCATCAATCTGGAACAGGATGTTGCCTTCCTTGTCCAGATGATTCAAATATGGATGAGTACTGAGTTCAATGTCACCGACGCCTGACAGCCGATTTGCCGCACGACCGATGATCTTTCGCCCTGGGGGAGGTGGACCGCCAAATAGTTTCAATTCCCTGATATAGAACGGTAGCAGGTCCGGGTTCATCATGAAGATGTCGCTGTAGTACAATCCGACCTGCACACCGGCCGCGTCCATTATAAACTGGTCGAATTGGAATTGTGGGTTCTGGATGTTAGCGAACAGGTCGTCCCAATCCGGTGCCTCCATCTCAACTTCGACGGTCTGTGGGCTGTAATGGCGAATATGCTTGATGGCACGGAAATGCCGGCCGTGGAATCGACCGGGGTAATGAATGTTATAGAGGATGCCATCGTTGTATAGCATTTCATCGGTGAAATGACTGTGCCGCGGATCCTTGACCTTGAACGGCATGGGTGCGATGGCTTCATGTTCCTTATCGCCAACCACAATCATTGCCTCAAAGGTCAGATGCGGTTCAGATGTACCATCTTTGAGCGTGTGATTCTGGTATATCTCAGTACGGATTAAAGTGTCGCCATCCTCCAGATCCTTCAGCTTCTTCGCCTTGATTGTGATATCCAGCGTGTCTTGTGGCAATGCCAGCCAGCGGTGACCGCGAATATTCTTGAAAGTTTTTGCGAACTTCTTGCCGCCAGCCAGACAGCAAGCCGCTTCAGCGCAGATTTCCATGCTCGTCACGAACGGAACCAGCGTCATTGCATGTAGATCCCGTTGATGTCGACTCGGTGGGCCACCAAACGCATGTGACTTCAGCACCAGATCCTTCTCATTACTCAGGTGACGCTCGCACTCAAGATAGTTCTCGTCCTGTGAAATGACTTTTCCCAACCACGGATAGGCGCTTTCAAACGGCAAACCATTCAGGTCGGAACGGGGATAATGGTCTGAGGTAACAGCGAGCTCAGGATCAAAACGCATCACCATGTGCTCGGGTGCGTCCGGAGTGTTCGGATCAGCCAGCTGAGCCAACATCTGTTCGTCGGAGAGAGCAGGCTTTTCTCCGTATGGAAGATCCTTCGGATCAATCACTTCCTCAGGAGTTGCTTCAACCGCAGCTACTGCGGGTTCTACCACGGTCGGCGCGGGCTCTGCCTCAGCAACCGTAGCGGGAGCTTCCACAACTGGCGCTTCCACTTCCGCGACAGGAACTGCCGGTTCGGTCGGCATCATCTCAGCCGGAGCGGGAGCAGTCGGCGGTGGATAAGCATCCACCGGTTGGACCGGGGGAGCGTATGGGTCCGGCATTGGCTGGCCGTATGGGTCCATCATCGGCGGTGGTGGCGCCATATATGGATCTACCGGCGGAAGGGGGTTGCCCCAGGCATCCACAGGATTGCCCCAGGAGTCCATCAGGGGGGGAGGTGACACCCCCGGACTACCTCCTCCGAAAAAATCCGGTCCCCACTGCTGGGGTGGTATTGGATTTCCCCACTGATCGAACTGGGGTTGCGGAGGTAAGGGATTGCCCCATTGGTCAACCATCGCCTGTTGAGGCGGAATTGGATTGCCGTAGGCGTCCAGTTGCGGGATCGGATTGCCATATGCGTCAAATTGTTGTGGTGGCATCGGCGGCGGCGCAGGCATCGGAGGCAATGGATTACCCCACTGGTCCAACTGTGGAGGAACCACCATGTTTGGATCCGGCAAGGGACTTCCGTACGGATCAAATTGAGGATGACCAGCTGGAGCTGGGGCAGATGGATCCACGGGAACTGGTGTCATTGCTGGCTGGGACTGGCCATTCTCACTGACAACTGGCGAGGTCGGTGCTACAGGTTCAGGAGAAACTGGCTCAGGAACCTGTTGACCGGTTGCGATAGCTATAGCATGCAGACCACGGTTGGGGAAACGCTCATCCAGCTTCTTCAGCATTTCCGGGCTGATCCTGGTCCTCGCAATGTCACGCACCAGAACCTTGTTAGTCGGGCTGAGTTTCTCTTCTTTCACCTCAGATGGACGGGTTGGAACCTGCTCGACTTCACGATGTTCGTACAAGCCCTCAAAACGAGGATAACGACCGTTCATATACAACTGCGCGAGCAAAGTGTCGATCTGTTCAACATCACCCTTGCGCATATTGTCCGATGCGACGGCAACAAAGTCCTTGCCCATTAGTGTGTCATTGACAAATCCAGTCAGGCTCGAGCTTGTGCCGACTTCGATGAAGTAGCGAACTCCATCTTCATACAAACGTTCGATCGCGCTGCGGAACATCACTGGCTCATGCCAAAGGTCGGTACACCATTGCTGAATTGTTTTAAGATCATCCGGGTAGTAGTCGCCCTTGGTCGCGCTGAACAGCTTCGTATCACCCTTGGCGAAAAACCTCAGCTCAAGCTTTTCAGCTAATCTCTCACTTATACCCTTGAAATCAGGTGTGTGCAAGGCACGGTCGAACGGCAATCGTTCACAGATACCACCAGCTTTCTCGAAATTCAATTTGGCTTCGAGAATGTCCTTCTCACTCCCGTAGATCATAACCTGGTTCGGGCAATTGTCAAGCACAAAGGCCAGTTTGCCCTTGGAATCCTCGATGATCTGTTCCACAACCCCGCGCTTCGCCGCACCAACAGTGAGCACCGCACCGGTGGGCAGACCGCCCAGGTCATCACGGAATCCAGTGAAGGTTTCCTGAATGATCTTTGTCGGTTCGGTATGGCTGAACTTGTCTGGTTTATTGAAATAACCAGAATTCGCGATTGCGCTTATCTCACCGGTCGAGTGACCGAGCATCACATCTGGCTTAATGCCAAATGTCTCCCGCAGCAGTTCATCCATTGCATAATCGGTGAAAATTGTCAACCCGATACCAAAATCACCGGTGAGGAGTTCCCTTATCCTCTCCTCGCGGTCCTCAGCAGTGAGATTTGTGGGCGGAGGATAAACAACCTTACTCGCGCGAACGTTTGACAAGTCCAACATCTCCTTGTCAAGAACGTCGAACCATTCGCGAACCTGCGGGAAATACATGCAGAGCTCAGACATCATTTCCGGATACTGGGCACCATGGCCCGGGTAAAGCATGGCTAATTTGCCTTCACGGACCTCGTCGCCATAAAATATCCCGCCACGGCCTTTAAGCCTTTTCGCCTTGCCGGACTTGATCTTCTCTGTGGCATCCTGCAAACGCGTGACAGCTTCATCACGGTCACGCCCAACAATTATTGCCAGACGCACTGGACCGAACTCACCATCCGCTTCCTTCATCAACGAAAATGCAATGTCTCTAAGCAAAAGTTGGCGCGGGTGCTGGATCACACCAATGACGTCTTCCACTCGTCCGATGACTTCCTCATCAGTCTGACCGTGGAAGAGGAACAGCTCATTAGGCCACTCCTTGTGCATCAGTTTGTCGCCGCCCTTATCCTTACCGCTGGAACCGGTATACTCCTCCAATATACAGTGGCCGTCGATTCCACCGAAACCGAACGCATTCACACCTGCACGCCTTGGATGACTCTCGCCATGAATCCAGGGACGGGTTTTGTTGTTCACATAGATCGGGGTGTCCGCAAACCCGAGCTCAGGATTGACTTCATCGCAAAGGGTTGGCGGCAATACCTTGTGATGCAGACTAAGCGCTGTCTTTATCATTCCCGCCGCGCCAGCCGCCAGCAAGGAGTGACCCAGCATGGATTTGACAGCCCCAAGACCGATCATAAGACCGTCTTTGGGACGATCACCAAACACAGCCTTCATAGACTGAGCTTCGGTACTGTCACCCAACGGGATGCCCGTACCATGCGCTTCAATCAGCGTAATGGTATCACGGTCAATACCGCATTCCTCGTAAGTCCGTTCCATCGCAAGTATTTCACCCTCGAGACGAGGGGCGAGTAGACCCTTGGACCGGCCATCAGATGCCAGCGACAAACCCTTGATTACCGCGTAGATGCGGTCATTGTCACGCTCAGCATCAGTCAAACGCTTCAACACCAGCACACCAGTACCTTCACCGAGAAGGACGCCTGAAGCTTTCTTGTCAAATGGCCGCACATCCTCTCGAGTTAACGCCTCGATGATGGAAAAGACCATCATCATCTGGGCTGGCATTGAGCAATTGATTCCGCCAGCGAGCATGAGGTCGCTGCGTCTACTCTGGAGCTCATTCATCGCCGCATCAAGCGAGATGAAAGAGGCCGAGCAGGCAGCGTCTACCGTGTAGTTCGGACCCATGAGGTCCAGACGGTTGGCTATGCGTCCGGTCAACACGTTCGAGACGAATCCCGGTACAATTTCTGGACGGAGTTTCGGCAGGCCATCTTCTACATCAGTACGAATCTCGTTCAACAGCTCATCATCAATGTCCGGCAACAGATGCTTGATGATCACCATCAATTGATCAACGAAGATTCCATGCTGGAACATGACCATGTTACCACGGTTGATATTTGAACCATAGCCGAGAATTACACCGGTGCGGGTTTTATCCCACTTCGGGTTATCCAGTATCCGGAGTCAACCAACGCTTCCTTGCAGCCTTTCAACGCAAGAAACTGGTCCGGACTCGTGCCGTCCACCGTGTTCGGCATAATGCCGAACTCCAAAGGATCAAAACGCGTATTCCGATCAATGAAACCACCCTTCTTGGTGTAGATACGGGCCGGTCTCTTCACTTCCGGGTCGTAGTATTCCCCCACCCACTCATCAACGCCTTCTGTCACACCATCTACCTTGTCGATGATGTTTTGCCAGTATTGACGCATGTTCGGTGCTTTCGGGAACAATGCGGACATACCAATGATGGCGATGTCCTTGGGACCGGTGTAGCGCGTTTCGGAGCTCATATTTCCCTTTATTCCTGCCAGATTATCGTAATCACTTCATGATCTTGCTTGCAGACGAGCATGGATCAGCGCGCCAGTAAGTCAGATGCTAAACACTTGCCAGATCTTCAGCCGTCCAGAGGCCGGACCCCGCGATCAACTCAATCTCATCATTACTGCCATGCTTGAGCTCATCGAGGAAGAATTGTCGACCACCCTTAAGAGGAATAGGTATCACACCGCGTTCCCTGAAAGCCGCCATCAGCTCATCAGTCACCATCCCAGAGATCCACGGACCCCAGTTGATCGACATGATGCGAGCGTTCGGCCACTCGCTGCTCCATCGCCATGCATAACGGTTCAGAGCTTCGTTGGCGGAAGCATAATCTGCCTGACCTATGTTGCCGAATCGTCCCGACATCGAGGTGAAAAACACTGCCAGTTTCATCTCGGCAGGACGTAGCTTTCTCGCCATGATCCAAGCGCCATTGACCTTGGTCTCGAATACCCGACGGAACTGCTCGAACGGCTTGTCCACGATCAGCTTGTCTTCGATGATGCCCGCACCATGCATGACAACATCTATCCGGCCATAACGTTCATAGATGTCATCAATCGTCGCACCGAACTTCTCAGCATCTGAAACATCAACGCTCAGGTATTCGACCTTCGCGCCAGCGTCTTCAAAACGCTTGAAGTTCTTGAGCATCTCACGTTGTCCGAGAATACGGTTTACCTGTTTCTCGATGTCAACCGGGCGAACTTTTTTACCAGAGCTCTTTGCCTCCATCAAGAGATGCTTGCGCAGATCAGGAATCTCGGTCAACTCAACAGTGTTCGGATTCTCGACACCTGGCAACGGTGAACGACCGCAAAGGATCAGCGTCATTCCCGCACGAGCCAGGTCATACGCCAACTCTGCAGTTACCCCACGTGCGCCACCTGTCACCAACGCAACCCAGTCAGATTCAAGCTGAAATGGTACGGCATCGTCGTTCAGGTCAAGAGCAGCATCCTCGGGACGGAAGATCGTCCGGTTTCCTCCAGGGTAACCGATTTCCTGATGCTCATCTTCGGCGAGAAGCTCATCCACCAACTGCTTTGCAATGGCTGGAGGCGAGAGAGATTCGTCAAAATCGACTGCCTTAGCCTGTACGCCCGGCCATTCGAGTGCAACTGTCTTGAGAATACCTACGCTGCAAGCAGCTGTTGGGATAGCGCTGGGTTTGTCCTGCCGTCCGAAAGTACCGCCCATGGTTGAACCCATCATCACACGAGCTTCGCCATTGTCGGCTGCTTCCTTCATGTCATCCGCGACGAGCTGAAGGAGGCGGAACAGGCTGTAAACGTGTACCTGAGTGGTATCTGACAGTTCATCCATACTCTCAGGAAGACTATCAGATCCAAGGGTGGCAAGGTGGAGTATGCCGCTGATAGAGCCATGTTGCTCGCGTAAGCTGGCAACCACTTGCTCGAGTTTGTCAGCGTCCTGCAACACACTCCTCTCGATCATCGCAGTCTTAACGCCTTCCTGGGAAAGGAAATTAATAGTGTTAGCCGCGATGCCACCGGAATCCTCAGTGACCAGAATCAGACCCTGAGGAATTGCGCCGCGCGGAGGAAGTTTCTCTTCATACGCCTTGAAGATGTATCGTCCGACGCGCTTGATATTGCTGAAATCGTTATCATCCTCAACCTTGGAGGCCGTCGCTCCGCCGTTGGATTGGGAGACATGGAACATGTCCAGTCTGGACGACGGCTGTTGCACGTCTCCCGGCTTAGGGTTTACAGTATCTCCACCCGCCACATCGCCCATCTTCACGAGGATTTCCACCATCTCGTTCATGGTCTTGACACGGGTAAGCGCTTCCAGCTCAGCCTGAACACTCTCAGCCTGGTCGGTCGCGAAGGTTTTTTGCAATGATCCAAGCACTTCGACACGTTTAATCGAGTCAATGCCCAAATCAGCTTCCATATCGGCTTCGAGGTCGAGCATGTCTTCCGGGTAGCCGGTACGTTCAGCAATCAGAGCAACCAATTGCTGCGTGATCTCCTCCCGGCTCATCGTACCACCACTAACCGTTGGTGCAGGTGCTGCGGCTGCTGGAGCAGCAGGTGCAGCGGCGGGAGCTGCCGGCTGGGCAACAGGAGCAGGCGCAGTTTCTATGGGAGCTGGTGCACCGCCAGACTTCTCGCCCATCTGTATCAGAATTTCCACCATCTCGTTCATGGTCTTGACACGAGTCAACGCTTCCAACTCCGCCTGCACGTTCTCTGCCTGATCAGATGGGAAGGTCTTCTGCAATGATCCGAGCACTTCAACACGTTTAATCGAATCAATGCCCAGATCGGCTTCCATATCGGCGTCGAGGTCAAGCATGTCTTCCGGGTAGCCGGTACGTTCCGAGATCAACGCTACCAATTGAGCAGCGATCTCATCTCTACCCTTTGCAGGACTAGCTGCGGTCGGAGCCGGAGCAGCTGCAACTGGAGCCGGAGCCGGAGCAGCAACGGCTGGCGCCTGTGGCGCTGGAGCCTGCGGCATAGGCGCTGGAGGAGGCGGCGTCTGAGGCATCGCCTGCGGTGCCTGTTGTGGATAACCTTGAGGCGGCATTCCTTGTGGAGGCATGCCCTGCGGTGGATATCCAGGCTGCTGAGGATAACCCGGTTGGGGCATTCCCTGTTGCGGATATCCTGGCTGAGGCGGACGACCATAAGGCTGTGGCTGCTGAGGATAACCCGGTTGAGGCATTCCCTGCTGAGGATACCCAGGTTGCTGAGGGTGACCCTGCGGAGGCATCCCTTGCGGTGGCATGCCCTGAGGTGGATATCCAGGTTGCTGCGGATAACCCGGCTGGCCCTGCGGAGGCATGGGCGGCTGGCCTTGCTGGCCAAACTGCTGCTGCATCTGCTGGAAGCGTGCCATATTCTGCTGGTACGCCTGCATTGGATCTACCGGAGGTTGACCCGGTTGACCCTGTGGTTGTTGAGGAGGTACGCCCTGAGGTACGCCCTCTTCCGGTTTCCACTCATTCATCAGTTCTTCCCTTCTTTTATCTGCTGTCTGTTTGTCTAACGGAGGTAATTTGCCTGCAAGCTGTTTTGGTTGGCCCTGCTGTCTCGAACATCCACCAGAAACTAACCAGGAAGTCTTGGGCAACGGTTCAGGCTTTGTCTTTATCAACTGACCTACGTTAATAGCTCTAACATCACGGTTTTCGTACAACTCAGACAAGCTGATATGTGCACCAGCTGCCGCCAGTTGCGCTGTAGCTTTCAGCACACCTTTCATCGTACCACTGGCATCAAATGAAACCGTCGTGAAATCCTTTTCACCAGCCAGGATCTGCTTGGTCAAGGAACCCAAGATATTCTTCGGTCCCAGTTCAACGAAGAGACGGATGCCGTCGGCATACATAGCCTTGATCGCGGAAACGAACTCCACCGAGCTCAGCAGATGACCACTAAGCTGATCTTTGATTGCGGCAGGATCTGACGGATAAGGCGACCCGTCCTTATTTGAATACACCGGAATCAATGGTTCAGCTACTGTTGCCGCTTGAATAGCTTCAACGAGCGGCTTCTGTGATTGCTCGAACAGACTGGAGTGGAAGGCTCCGGCTACCACCAACAGCTTCGCCGTAAAGCCATCATCCTTGAGTTTCTTTACAGCAGCTTCTACTCCATCAACCGGACCGCTTAACACGCTCTGCTGAGGCGCGTTGTGGTTCGCAATAACCACGCCCTCAAACTCTTCGATCAACGGTTGCAATTTCTCACGTTCCAACTTCACCGCAGCCATAGTGCCCGGTTTGTCCGCCGCAGCTTCGGCCATTGTCCGGCCACGTGTTTCAATCAAGGTGAACATCTGCTCGCGGGACAACACACCGGCAGCATGTAACGCAACATACTCACCGATCGAATGACCGACAACACCATCTGCCCGAAGACCTAGTCGGAGGGCAAGATCATAATAACCAGTCGCCAGCGCACCTAAAGCAGGCTGGGTGACATGCGTGTTGGTGATGTCTTTCGTCTGCTGCTTTTCTTCGCGCTTACTAAACGCGCTGGGCGGGTAAATGTATTGGCTGAGTAGCTTTTTGTAGGCGCCACGCGTAAATACATCCGCTCCTTCGATACCCTCACGGACTTCGTGCAGGTGCAGTGCCGCCTCACGGCCCATATTCACATACTGCGCACCTTGTCCGGGGAAGAGGAAACCAACTTTCGGTGTTTCGGACGGCACCTCAAGGGCCAGCTGAACGTTCGGTCCAAGCGCAACCTTTTCATCACCTTCAAGTTTCGAGATCGCCTTGCCAAGATGATCCTTGAGATCGTCCAGGTCGGTGGCAACGATGGCCAACAAGGTCGGTTTGTCAATGGCGGCATCAGCCTGCAAGGCCAAGCTATATGCCAAATCACGCTTGCGAGGTTTTGCACCAGCTTCCAGCGCCTTGTGCACAGACTTGACACTGCGAAGAAGGCTCTTTTCGTCGGCGGTACGCCATACGAACAGATCATGTGGCCACCAGTGAGCCCCTGCGGGAGCCCGGTTTGCCAATGAATCGTACTCCTCCAACACCAGGTGGAAATTGGTGCCGCCAAAGCCGAACGCGCTCACGCCGACATAACGTGGATGGTCCGGATGCTTGATCCAGGGACGACTCTCCTTCAGCAAATATACCGGAGATTCCGGATCAGAGATCGGATCAATCGGCTTCTCCACATGCATGTGGGGAGGCAATGTTTTATGGTAAAGTGAAAGAGCTGCCCGTAGGATTCCGGCCGCACCAGCATCGGACTTGGAGTGCCCGATCTGGGCTTTCACCGATCCCAGTGAAACGGACTTCGGTGCCGCATGATCATTCAACAGATTGAGAACTGTTTCGGCTTCAGCCGTATCCCCGGCGACCGTGCCAGTTCCGTGTGCTTCAATCATCCCGAGTTGGTCGGGGGTGATATTGGCTTTTTCGTAGGCGCGCCGCAAAGCACTTATCTGACCGTCAGGGTGGGGCGCTGTCATTGACTTGGCGCGGCCATCACTGGAAGATCCCCAACCCTTGATCGTGGCATAAATATGGTCGCCATCACGCTCGGCATCGGCCAGACGCTTCAACACCAGAATCGTCACACCTTCCGACAACACGATACCATCAGCGTCTTTGTCGAACGCTCTACTCTTTCCAGTTGGAGAGAGAGCGTGAGTTTTGGCAAAACTGATGAAGCTGCCGATGTGTTGATGTACATCGACACCGCCAGTAATCATCATGTCCGCACGCCCAGACTCAAGCTCAGATACGGCCATTGCCACCGAGGTTAACGAAGAGGCGCAAGCGGAATCTACCGTGAAGTTAATTCCACCCAGGTCCAGACGGTTGGCGATGCGCCCAGAGGTAACATTGAACAGCATGCCCGCAAATGCCTCTTCGTTCCAATCGGGCAAACGTTCCCAGGAATCATCCGGGATATAGGGCACTATGCGTTCGAGAGTAGTGCGAGCTGAGAACAACAGGCCGAGATCACCCATCGAACCAGCTGCCCCGAGGATAACGCCGGTGTTTTCACGATCGAACTTGCCATCACCGTAGCCTGCATCTTCCATCGCCCGCTTTGCAAGTTCCAGCGACAATATCTGCATGGGCTCGATACTCTTCATCGAAACCGGAGGGATGCCGTAAGAGATCGGATCGAAAGCGATCTCCGGAATGAATGCACCCCATTTGGAATGAGTACGGTCGGGAACAGTGTGATCGGCGTCGTAGTACATCTCCGGGTCCCAACGGTGCTTGGGAATCTCTTCGATGACTTCCTTCTTCGACAACACATTTCCCCAGAATTCGTCAACATTCTTCGCTTGAGGAAGTGTGGATGATATGCCAATAATCGCTATGTCTGAAGGTTCCTGAGTCTTACCTGCGTTGACCTTCCCGGTCAGGGCGTAATTATCGAGTAATTCTACAGCACCATCACAAATTTCCTGGTGCAATTCGCTGATTGTAATCGGCTTGTCACGCATGGTACAGACCTGACCGATCATGTAGAAACCAGTCTGATACTGCTCCTTTTCGTCTACCTCACGGATGCCTTCCGCACTGAAATGCTGGCCTTTGGTCGCAATGGCGAGCCGCCCCAAAGTGAACCGGTCCAACTCTTCACGGATTTCAGCGCCCGGACATTCATCTTTCAACATCTGGCGACGGGTGGCGTTAAACTCATCCGCCAACGGAGTCTCGCAAGCACGGTTGGCGTGACCTGGGCCTACTTCCAGATTGACCGTGCGATCACACTTGATCACCGTATCCTGATACAACTTGGTGATGGTGCCAGTCGAAACGGACTCTTCAGCAAACAAATACGCGGTGCCAACCAGACAGCCGACATTCATCCCGCGGGCGCACAAAGGGGCAGCCATTACGCTGACCATCGCGGATGACAGGCGATCACTGATACCACCCGCAAAGAGGATCTGGACTTCTTTTTCCTTGTTCTTCGGGACTATCTCAAGGAAGACGTCAATCACATTTTCCCACAACGGAAAACTGCAAAGTGGTCCAATGTGGCCACCGCATTCACGTCCTTCAAAAATGAATTTCCGGGTGCCGGATTCGTAATACATCTTCAGCAGTTCCGGCGTGGGAGCGTGGATATAGGTTGAAATACCGTGCTCTTCCAGCCTGTTGGCCTGGTCAGGACGTCCACCGGCGATGATCGCGAACGGTGGTTTGGCCTTGACTACTTCAGCCAACTGAGCATCATACATCTCCTGCGGGAGGAAGCCAATGAATCCAACACCCCAGGATCGATCGGAGTGAAGTTCATTGCTGTGTTTCATCAGATCCGCGACCACCTCGGGCGGCATGGTGCCCAGAGCGTGCATCGGCAACGCGCCCTCTCGGCTGATCACATCGGACATCTCAGCCTTGTCACTGACCCGACTCATCGGACCTTGTACCAGCGCATACTTTGTCTTGTGTATCTTCGCCAGCGGCGAATCCGGAGCCATGATGTTCAGCTGCTTGGCAACACGAATGTGTTCGTCAATCTCATAGCCGATCATGGCCAGCAGCTTGCCGACGCTCTTGTACTTGTCGCGATAGAGAGATGCCAGCCCGATGCCCTGACCTATCGGCCATCCGCATGAACCCGGATTTCCCCAACCGAGACGCTCTGAAGCGATCTCGCGCCACTTCGCAACGCCAGCTTCGCTTAAATCATTCACTATTTCAAGGGCGTCCGATTGTGAGAGCAGATCATCATTGATCGGGAAACCGGGACGGCTGAAGACACGGACCGGAGCCGAAAGACGCTCTCCATATGCGACAGCTTCCTTGCCGTTCAAACCCTCCAGATAGTTCTTCCAGGCCAGAGGCAACGGCGATTCAGGCATCAGCAACAATTGATCATCGAGAACTATTCCACCGGCACCTGCGAGTTTGCAGGCAGCAGCAGAATGAACACCCAGACCACCCTGCACAAATAGAGGAGGTTTGTTCTCCAATTTGGCCATTTTCTGCAACAGGATGTAGGTGGTGTCATCACCCACCCAACCTGCGCTCTCATGGCCCTTCATCACCCAGGCTTCCGCCTGCTGTTTTGCCTGAAGCAGACCGTTAGCTGTTGCAATGTCCAGGATCTCAAACCATAAGGAACGCTTACCGTCCTCGGGTAACGCTTTCAATGTCTGTTGAAGATTGGCGGCGTTGATTCCCGCCAGAAGCACAACGTGATCACGGTCGCCAAAGAGTTCGAACAGGATGGCATTCGAACTTATCTGATCCACATGCATCCGCAGACCAATACGGCCTGAAGTCTCCACCGTAGTATTGAGGAGGGTGGCAAGAGAGACCTGAGCGCGTTCAATATCAATGCAGAATTCTGCATCGAGAAGCCCAGTGAACCCAGTCGTGGCAGCCGCTATCGCGATACCAGGTTGATTCAGACCGAGTGGGCTGAGAGTAATCCGTTCAAAACGCTCAGATGACATGAAATAAATCCTCTTCAATGATCACTACTTGTGGAGTGGAAACCCTGCGTAACCAACCTGCGTCGCTAATAAGGGGACTGGTATTTCTGCTTCCTATCATCAACAGGTATTCAGCTGGGAAACAGCAGGTTCCGCTGCAAACTGCCTACATGGAAACTGTGATTGTAACTATCAAAATGATGTGATCTTCGTCGCATGGAGCCCGCGCTGGCTCCAATGTCCAGACAGTAATATCCCTTCAAAAAGACGGACAAAACGAGACTAGTAATAATGACCCTCAAATCGTCCCAGGGTAACACTCGGACACCTCCGTATGTGGCTCCAGAGGACAGACACCGCTCCATATATGTCGAACGAAGAGGTAGTCCAATTGACCGTATCCCCAACTCCACACAATTATAATTTCTATGACGATGAGAATCAGGTTCAGTAAAAATACGTATTTCTGATAGAAAGATCAACCGTAAGGCACTAGAGAAAACCCTCAGAGACCGCAGAAGTAAAGGATATTCCCTTGTCAAGTTTGAAAGCACAGAACGAGCTTGTACAAAGCTCAGTTCGATAATTTTGGCAATGATGACTTCACTCTTCTACTGTTTCCGCCGCTATATTGAGTGAGAAAGAATAATTATTGTCATACATGGCCAGGAGAAGAGAATGGATTTCAATTTTCAGCGGGAAGTTGACCGATCAAACATGAAGAAAGACTTGTTTTCCTGGCCGGAGCAGATAGCCACAGGCTGGGAACAAGGTCGAGCAGCAGCCAGCAAATATCACGATGCAGCCACCCCGTCACACCTCATCTGGGCGGGAATGGGAGGAAGCGCGATCAGCGGCGATTTTCTCAATGGCTTGCTGGCTGATACAGCACCATTTCCACTGACTGTCCATCGCGGCGGACCGTTGCCTGCCTGGGCAGGGGAGGGGACGGCCATCGTGCTCGCCAGCTACTCGGGAAACACCGCTGAAACCTTGGCCACCGCAAATGAAGCGATTGAAAAAGGCTGCACAATTTATGCGCTCACTTCAGGTGGCAAACTGGCTGAGATGGCAGGAGAGCGGGGGTTTGAAACCTGGACTGTGCACGGTGGTCGCATGCCGCGCGCCGCACTCGGGGAAGCATTTGGTACGGCGCTGGGAGCTTTCCACGAACACGGTTGGATCAACATTGGCTCTGAAGTCATTGACGAGACAATCTCCACACTCAAACTCAACGGTGAGCGTCTCTCTGCTGACCCATCCGAGAGCGGACACCCGTTGCACAATCTGCTGACCGATGTGTTGGACAAGCACCCGATGATATACGGCAGCGGTGCGTTTGTCCCGGTGGCGCGACGGTGGGCGGCGCAGATAAACGAGAATGGCAAACGTGCCGCTCAATGGGGCGTGATGCCGGAGATGAACCATAATGAAGTCGTGCCCTATGTCGAAGGTGGGGAGTGGGGCAAATGGTACAGCGTGATGATTCTCGACGATCCGGAGGCTCCGGCCGATGTACGGAAACGTATCCCCATCACAGCTGAGTTGGCTAAGAAAGCAGGATGGAGTGCACACATCGTCAGGCCTTCTGCCAAATCTACGCTTGCTCGAATGCTCGAGTTGACACTACTGGGAGACTGGCTGAGCTACTGGCTGGCTCTGGCGCAGGGCATTGATCCTTCACCGATCCCGACCATTATGGAGCTGAAAGCGCGACTCGAGGATTAACAAACTTAACTCCATAAATACAAGAAGCCCCAGCATTTGCCGGGGCTTGATAGTTCAGATCAAATAGTATGGCAACTGTAGCTTATTCGCCCGGCTGAGGACGTAACACCCGGATAACCGCGCCTTGCATGACCTTCGGATTGCTGAGGAAGTCAAGGGCATAGCTGTAGCCAGTAGGTTGGGTTACGATTGACTTGCCCGAACCTGCTTTGCGTCCACCGGCGATCATGATGTAATACTCCATCGTCTTACCGGGAGCGTGATCGAATACGCCAGGATTGTTGACCAGACCCAAGACTGTTACCGTGCCTGGAGCCTTCGGAATGATGATCTTGTCACCTTCCAGCAGCACAACATCCTGCTTCTCATCACCCTTCATCAGCAGAGCGTGGAAATCTACGTTGATGCGTTTCATCCCTCGACGCAACCCGAGAGCGTCTTCGTAACTCTCCTTGGCATCCTGGTAGCGACGGATAGCACCCTCATACCCTTCAAGGATATCTGCGGCAGCATCGCCGATTCGGGTGTTGCCAAACATCGGCAAACCTGCAGAAGTATTAGTCGGGGCTTCAACCCCGCCGCCTACCGTGGTACGCACCGAGCGCTCGCGCAGCTCCATCTCCTCACGGGATTCGCGAACCTCTTTGCGCAGCTCCTCGATAACCATATCAAGGTTGTGGTCTTCTGCGGCACGCATCAACTGTCCGCCAGCGGCGAAAGCGTCTGAGGTTAATCCGCCCGCTCGATCTATCAACTCGCTGAGAGTTTCGTCACGACGTTCGAGAGTGTAGGTGCCCGGGTAGAGCACTTGACCTTCAACGATGACATTGTTCGGCAGGGTGATGTCCGGGCTGCGACGAATGTGAACCTGATCGTAAGGCTGCAATTTGAAGTTCGAAGCCGGAGTAGCACCCTCATATATCAGGGAGAGCACATCTTCCGGATTCTGCACCACGTTATACGTTTGCAGCATCTGAACGTTAAATGTTCGGTTCAGAGTATCACCAGGAATCCCATGCAACTCCACCCGGCTCACTTCAGCGTCCAGCATGTAAGCTTCAGGAGTGAACCCACTGGCACGGAGCAACAGGTCAGCGAGAGTCATGTCCCTGGTCATCTCGAAACGACCGGGATTCTTCACATACCCAGTGATCCAGACAAAGCTGTCGAAAGCCTGGGTCACCTCCTTCTTGTAAATGCGAACCATATCCTGAGGCTGGAGCGGAATATCGCTCCCAGGTTCCTGGTTCAGCACATCAATCACGCTGAAGGAGGTAATCTCCGGCCCACCAGCACCTTCCATCGTCCGGATGATTTCGCCACGAGCTTCATACACCTCGTTGCGGAAATTGTCATCCATCAGGCCAGAGTGGTTGATCAGGAGACGATAAAGCGTCGGATTCTGGGAGATTGGGAACTCCCCAGGGGTTCTGACTTGACCCCGTAGATAGACCATGGTCGAGCTGCCTTGAGCCAATGCTGATGACAGCATGAGCATCAGGAGCAGTACGGTCAGGAACATCGCCGTCATTAGCGATTGCCATCCGCGTACCGTACGGAGACCCCTATTCATCTCGGTTTCCTTCCAGACAAGATCCACTTGTGCGAACAAGAATATGAATGATCCCGAAGATTAACACCAGCAGGCACTAGGATCAAGACGCAACATGCATTTGATACCCCAAACAGTCCCCGCTAAACATCTTCAAATCAGCCCATGTTTTCTTCGGATATTCTGTAATATGTTCAAGGCTTTCGCCGGACAAACATGCTTCGAGAATCCAACTCTCCTCGGCTCCCTACTGCCCACCACCATTCGATCCGGCATCAGATTTAACAGCGCTGATCTGATCCGCTAACTTCAGTGATGATGCGCCCCAATGGTATTCTGGCACAAACTCTCGTAACTGGGATCGTATAGCATTTTCACCCATCGAAAGGCAGCTTCCAGCGAACTGTTCAGCACGCTCAGAGAAGGTATTATCCATTGACCGTGATGAACGCATAATCATCAAATCAGGGATGTTCGTGTTGCACTCCTCTCCCTCGAGGTAGAGCGATTCGTGCATCTTTTCTCCCGGACGGAGTCCGGTGTATTCAATCTTGATGTCTTCGTTCGGAGTGAGACCGGAGAGTTTAATCATGTATTCGGCAAGATCACGAATACGGATCGGCTCGCCCATGTTGAGCACGAAGATGCTGGAAGTCTCCCCAATCGCACCCGCCTGAAGGACCAACTCAACCGCCTCAGGAATTAACATGAAATAACGGGTGATCTCCGGATCGGTGACCGTGACCGGACCACCCTTCTTTATCTGTTCCTTGAACTTCGGAATCACACTTCCCGATGAGCCGAGAACATTGCCGAAACGGACCGCCATAAATTTGGTCTGACTCGCAGTGCTGGCGTTGAGCACTATAAGCTCACACATCCGTTTGGTAGCGCCCATGACATTCGTTGGTTGTACAGCCTTGTCAGTCGAGATCAACACGAAGCGGCTGACATTGAATTCAATACTCATACGTGTCAACGAGATAGTCGCCATCACGTTGTTGTAGATCGCTGACCTGATGTTCGACTCCATCAGCGGCACGTGCTTGTAAGCGGCTGCGTGGAAAACGTGCTCAGGACGGTACTCGCTGAAAACCTGACGCAGCTGCTCCTCACGGCAAACATCCATCACCACCGGATGGACCTCTACGCGTGGATGAGTCAATGCTAATTGTTCAGTAATCTGATAGAGGAAGAATTCGCAGGAATCAATGATAATGAGCTGCTTTGGGTTTATTGAGGCCACTTGGCGGCATAATTCACTTCCGATGCTCCCCCCACCGCCAACAACCAACACGCGGCGATCATTAACCATGCGAAGAACCGGCGATTTGTCCAATTCCACCGGACGGCGACGCAATAAATCCTTGATCTCTACATTGCGCAACTGATTGACTGTAACATTGCCGCCGACAAGATCCTTCAGACCCGGCATGATCTTGACCTTGACCGCGTCCATCACCTGGTCGTCAATCAATTTCAGCAGACGTCGAGTCTGTGAACCCGACAGCGATGAAATGGCAAAATATATCTCGTTAATGCTGTATTCACGAGTAAGACGCTTGATGTCAGTCCCGGAACCAATCACTGGAACATTGTGAATTCGACGTCCGCGCCTGAACGGGTCGTCATCAATCAACCCAACTACACTGATCCCGGAATTCTTCGAGCTCTTGATATTGCGCAACAACAACTCACCAGCGCGGCCTGCACCATAGATCAACACCTTCAGCGCGTCACCAGATTCCGAGGGAGATTCCACATATTGCTCGAAGATGCGGCGAATAAGAACGCGCGCTCCACCCGAGAAGAATAGGAAAAGGAGCAATTCAATAAATAGAACCAGCGGAGGAACGTGATAAGGCAAAATAATGAGATCAGTGATGAAAAACATCACTGATGCCAAAGCTGCCGACTGCATCAGCTTGTACAAATCCACAACACTGGAAAAACGCCAGATGGAAACGTGATTGCGAAGCAGGAAGTAACTGAACGTCCGGTAAGTAACCAATACCGCGCAAAATAGAGCAAAACTCCAAACAGACTGGACCGTCCAGAGGTGATGAGGCACGATCAGGGCAGCAATCGTGAATGCTGCAACAGTACCCGCCGTATCGATAGATATCTTCAGCACCATGCTCAGGTATCGATGCGACGAGATTTTATGTAAGAACATGATCATGAAGTGGATCCGTCTATATCAGATCTGGCATAGTGCCCGTGCGCCAGATCCCCCCAGGTTCGCCTGGATCTGTTCATCACCTGTACCGGAATCACACTTTGCAGTCACTGACATCAGCTCGGAACATGTGCTCTGGTCTTTATCCTCTGAATGTACTTCTTTTTTCAGCATTCCTTCAACCGAACCTATCGAGCGTCAGGGTTGTCCTTGCGACGGCGGAAGAAATCTACCGTTTTCGCAACTCCCTCTTCCAGCATGACCTGAGCTTCCCAACCCAACTCCTCCTTCGCCCGCGAACAATCAAGACAGGAACGCATCACTTCACCAGCCTTGGCAGGTTGGAATTCTGCTTCAATGTCCGCACCGACTTCCTTACGGATGGTCTCGTACAACTCGACAACGTTTGTCTCACGACTAGTGCCAGCATGATAGATGCGGTCATTCATGTTTTCCAACGCGAGTACGCACAGTCGGGCCAGATCCTCACAGAAAACATAGTCACGGGTTTGCAGACCGGTACCATTTATCGCGGGAGTTTCACCGGCGAGCATTTTCACGCTGAAGATGGCGAAAACTCCCGCCTCGCCATGCGGATTCTGACGGGGGCCATAGGCATTCCCGATCCGCATCACCGTGTAGTTGATCCCATAAGCCGCACGGTACATCCGCAGGTAATGCTCGGAGGTTATCTTGGCAATGCCATACTGCGACATCGGCAACGCCGGTTGTGTCTCCGGGGTGGGGAAGGGGACATTATCATCAAATGCCGCGCCGCCCGATCCGGCAAAGACAACACGCTTGAGACCGTGACGCCGTCCAGCTTCCAGCAGGTTCAGAATACCGATAATATTTATGTCAGCATCATTCTTCGGATCTTCCACACTGGAACGCACATTGATCTGAGCCGCAAAATGGACCATGGTATCGAACTTCTCCTGCGCCCACAACTCAGCGACATCGTCCGAACGGATGTCCATCTCATGAAACTTCACACCCTCAGGCATATTTGAAAGACGCCCGCTGGAGAGGTTGTCAATGATGGTAACGTCATGTCCCGCCGCTAAAAGGTGATCGGCGATATGGGACCCGATAAATCCGGCGCCCCCAGTGAGTAATACCTTCATGAGATTAGGCCTTCCTGGTTTCGATGTTGTTCGAGAATATCGGCCTGAAAGGTAAGAGCTTAAAATGGGAGTTGAAACAGTAATCAGGGTAATCGCGAGTGGAGGTATAAACGGAACCATGTACTATCGTACAGTTGGAGCTTGGGATCTGATCACAAAATGTGTCGGAACTGTGTTACCATATTTGACCGCGCCATTGGTACTTCCAAACCGATACTGGAACATAGATAATCACAGCTCTAATCTGAAGAATGAGGATACGTTTTTTCAATGGAGCGCTTGCCTTTTAGCCTTTAATGCCACACCTTCCCTATCACTAATTCAGGAAGACAGGGGAGATCCATGTTCAAGCGAGTGTTGGTGGCTAATCGTGGCGAAATTGCAGTGCGGATTATTCAGGCGGCACGCACGCTGGGCATCAGCCCGGTAGCTGTCTACAGCGAAGCGGACAGCAGGGCGTTACATGTACGTCTGGCCGATGATGCCGTTGAGATCGGACCTGCTGAAGCTGCACAATCCTACCTCGACATCGATAAACTCATAAATGCTGCCCGAACCAGCGGTTGCGATTGTGTGCACCCAGGCTACGGTTTCCTCTCCGAACGAGCCGTCTTCGCCCAGGCGGTGATGGATGCCGGCCTGACCTGGGTCGGACCTCCACCCGAAGCGATCACCCATCTCGGCGACAAGGTTATCAGCCGTATCATGATGGAAAAGGCTGGTGTTCCGGTCACCCCCGGCTTTGCGGCTGAGCATGTCGATATCGCCATCTATAAGGCTGAAGCGAAGAAGATCGGCTACCCGGTTCTCATCAAAGCGGCGGCGGGCGGCGGTGGCAAGGGCATGCGCATCGTCAACCAGGAATCCGAGTTCGAGGAAGCGTTTGAAGGGGCGGCGCGTGAGGCAAAGAGTGCGTTCGGCGACGCTCGCGTCTTCATCGAACGATACGTGGAAAAATCGCGCCACATCGAATTCCAGGTGTTCGCCGATCAACACGGTAACGCGGTACATGTCTACGAGCGTGAATGCTCCATCCAACGCCGTCACCAGAAAGTGGTCGAGGAGACCCCATCCACCGCGCTTACCCCTGAGATGCGGACGAAGATGGGTAAGGCGGCGGTCGAGGCGGTTAAAGCCTCCAACTATGTCAACGCTGGAACGGTCGAGTTCCTCTTTGACGACGCACGGCAGGAATTCTATTTCCTCGAGGTCAACACCCGTATTCAGGTTGAGCACCCGGTGACCGAAGAAACCACCGGAATCGACCTCGTTGCCCAACAGTTTCGTGTCGCGGCGGGGGAGAAGCTGCCCTGGACACAGGATCAGATCGTCCAGCGTGGGCACGCTATCCAGGCACGTATTTATGCCGAAGATCCGGCGGCTGGATTCCTTCCGGCAGCGGGTCCGTTGCTCCACCTGAGCGAACCGTCGGGGCCGGGAATCCGGGTCGATGGCGGCGTTGTCGAAGGCGTGGACGTTCCCATCTACTACGATCCGATCATGGCGAAGGTGATCGCTTATGGGCAGGATCGTGAGGCGGCACGCATTCGTCTGATTCACGCGCTCGAGAATTATGTCGCCCTCGGAGTTCCGACCACCGCGCCATTCCTGCGTGATGTTCTGGCACACGATGAGTTCATCGCCGGACAGACTTTCACCGACTTCATCCCCAGAAATTTCGACGGTTGGACAGGTCAAGACCCCGAGACGGAGAAGATCGCACTCGCAGTCGCGGCTGGGTTGGGTGAAGGCGTTGCGGCGCCATCATCAAATGGTGGTGATGGTGAGACGACTGTTGGTCTGGCCAGTCCCTGGGCGACCGTCGGCCCGTGGCGGATCGGCGCGAAGGTGTAGCGGACAGGCCCGTGCTTGCTTGCAAGCGCGGATTGATGAAGGTTGAATGAACAGGCCCGTGCTTGCTTGCATCCGGTTATCCAGTTGCTTCAGCTGGGGTTGCATCATGCCCACGACATTTATGTCGTGGATTATCCGACGATGAATATGCCCCTGTTACCGCCGCAGGCGATAGCAGGGTTGATCCGCAAGTTACAAGGTGCCTGTTTGATTTATCAGGACTCAGGACAGTCGTTAAATTATCCCTGCGAACCGCCAAAAAGACGGCGGGTCACAGGGGCATATATCATAGCTGAGTTATCTGGATAACCGGATGCTTGCAAGCGCGGGCCTGTTCTCATTTTCTCCCGACTCCCGACTCATCCTATTTCTTCCCGCCACTGTTTCGCTTGATCCGAAGTGAGGCGGTTTCCCTGCTCAGCCAGATCCACCAGTTTGAGAGTCAGATGTTTATAGAGCGCGAGAGTAGCGTCATCAATATCTGACGCTAAATGCACTCGAACAGTCTCCAGATCGTTCCTTATTACTGGACCGGTAATAGCTTCTGCCGGGCTGTGCGAATCGAGGCTGTCCATCATACCCTGCATCAATGGCAACAGCGCCTTCACTGCCGCATCTCTATCATCGGTGATACCATCCAGGCAGCTCGCGCCTAACTCAAGTAACAGGGGCAGGAAATTGGATACAATGACCGACGCCAGGTGATATCGGGGACGTTCGTTCTCAGGTACAATCAGAGGTTGCACACCCAGGCACAGCGCCAGTTCAGTCAACATGGTGAGCGCAGTGGGATCAGCGGTTATCCCCACATGGATATTGACAAATCTCTCCGATCCGGAGCCTGGCGGAAAGGTTTGTATCGGATGAAACGCCGCTGTTTGCCAGCCGAGATCAGCGAGTGGTTGTAGCGGGGTCAGATTGTGCGCCCCGGAAAGGTGCATCACGATTCGCGATTCTGGATTGGGCAGGTTACTGGCAGCCCACTTCTCCGCGATGTTTTTAGCCAGGGGTTCAATACTTTGGTCCGGGGTCGCAATTATCAGCAGCTCACAATCGAGATCAATAGTCTCAAGTGAGGAGACATGGAAACCATCGCTGACGGCCGCAGCGAATTGCGGGGAGGTCGGAATATCACAGACCGCGGAAATTCTGAACCCAGCTTGGCGTAAGGCTTTTGTCAGAGCCGCACCGACAGCACCATAGCCGACAACGCAGATTCGTTGTTGTGGGACAACGTGGGATTGGTTTGAGGGATTGTCTGGCATGAGTAAATTGAGCCGCGGTGAAGCGGCTCGTATCAGGCCTATTCAGTCGGGTAAGGCGGGCGCATTTTCAACCTGCTGCGACGGTCAACATCGCGCCGGTCTTTTTCACGCCGTCTTTCCCGCTCCTGAGGCGACTCGTTGGGCTTTTCTCGCCGATCACGTTCATCTCGTCGCTCAGCAGTGCGTCGATCTTCCCAGATCAGCTTCCGTGTCGCCATGGTACGATTTGGAACATAGTCGTATCCAAGATCATCGTAGGTAGTATCTGGTTTCTTCTCCTGGATGGCGGTGCGGATGGCTTGCGCAAGAAAGGCGATAGCGATGAGCACAAACATGACGGCTGCGAGCCCGATGAGGATGCTCAGCAAGGTATCCATGTATTGTATTCCCTCCGTCGAACCCATCAGGATTCGATCCAACCCAATTGAGCAGTACCACAAAGACCGACCTCGCCTCATCGCCGGACAATTTGGAGTATGCTCCGTTCAGCCCTAAGTATACGAGTTGCACCTTAATCCCCGCAAGAGGAATTCACCTGGTCAGCTCAATACCCGAATACTCACAGCGGTCTATCAACGTCGCGTACCAAGATAGGGCAATCAAGCACCGAATTGGGTAATCAGTATCACATCAAGCGCCTCCTGTTTCCCTGTGCTCCTCCGTCACCTCTGTCTCAGTCATTGTTGTAACTTCGCTCTGCGAACGAACAAATGCTACATGCGAGGCATTAATCTTCTTCGAGTGGGAATTCAGCGTTGTGGATCGCTCTTCTCACCTGTCAGGCGTTCAGCCGGAGAGATGTTGCTTATGTCATGAGAGACCAAGCATTAACATGTCACCGGGCAGAGCATTATTGACGTGATTCGATGAGCGTGTTGGAGGGGGAAGAGAATCAAATTGACAGCCTGAAAAGGTTCGTGACCTGGCAACTACTCATATTATTTGAACGAACAGCAGGTGCGTTAAACTTCAAGTGGAATTCCTCGATGTATAAGTGCCAACTTCATGAATAGAATCTTGCGTCCACAGGTACTATCAAGTAGCTTCAACGATAAGTTTTCAAAAGGGCCATTATCGCATGCAGATTTACTTTGCCATCCAATCACGCCACGGATCATTTCCAATCAAGGTGCTGATCATCGCGATCAGTCTCATGTTTGTTCAGCCGATAGCTGCGCAGATTGATGCTACTGATAGCGACTCGGATGTGCATATCATAGCCGCTCCCTATTTCCTGGCAAATTCTGATGATGGCCTTACAATCGGCTTCGGCTTCGGCGCTGCTTACGCGCCGCGTTTGTACACGATATCCAGCTTTGAATATTCCCTCTCCGGTCAGATGAACATGTATGCCGAGGGAGAGGTGAAGCTGGGGGAGTATCGTTATGTAGGTAGAATAAGTTTCAATCGAAGCGAGCGAAGCATTTATCCTTCACTTCCTGTAGACCCTGAACCTCTGGTAAACGCAGATGTAGAACGGATTGATATTAAAATGGCAGCGCTTCGTTCCTACGGTAGTGTTTTTGAATTCGGTCCCGCGATATGGGTTGAGACAGCGAAAGGGATGCGTCCTGAGGACGCAGACAAGAATCCGTTGGATCTGAATATGTACCCACGTTTCCGTCCTGGAACAATCGCCCTGGGTGGTACTCGAGCGCGTTGGCGCACGACCAGCTCCGTTCGTCCGATGAATGGATATATCTTTGATGTGACCACGCTGGGCGGTGCTGCCTGGTCGGATGAGTGGGATGCTGCTCGTCCCGATTTGTCCGTTCAATTCAAGGGTGCACTCGCACAACCGGTAAAAGATTGGATGCGTCTGTATCTGCGCGCCGAGATCGGTCTACAGCTGAACACACCTCCGCCGTTACGCTACTATAACGGTGGCAGCAAGAAGGTACGTGGGCAACCGAAACGGCGTGAAACAGGTCGCCGAGCGATTTACACACGTGCCCAGACGCATTTTACGGTAGTACGTGACTGGACCTGGCCTACGGAAGTGGCGCACAGCGTTCTCTCGTTCATCCCGGTATATGGGCTTGAAGTGGAGCTGGTTCCGTTTTACGACATGGGTGTAATTGCTGACCCGGATTTTGGATGGCTGCCCGCGCGTCACGGTTTTGGAATGGGGTTGCACCTGGTGCTTCCGCCGGAGCTTGTGGTACGGATTGATGTCGGGATGTCTCCCGGCGGGTCGCCGCGATTCTACTTCACGATTGGTGAGGCAATTTGATAGAAACAGCTGTGAGTTGTGAGCTCTGAGCTCTGAGCAAAAGAAAAGACAGTGATGAGTTCTGAGATTGTTGACTGGTGGAAGATACGAGATCTTGCCCGGACGTGGCTCCTCCAACGCGGCTGATCATTGGGCGATATGCCCCTGTGAATCCGCGTCTTTTTGCGGTTCGCAGGGATTCTCCAACCTGAGCCCTGAGTAGTCAGTAGTGAGTCACAAACGTGATACAACACAAATGCCACGGACTGAAGTCCGTGGCAAGTCTGTATCTTTTCCTATAGCCTGCTTTTCCTACAGCCTATAGCCTATCATCACGCATTCCTGAGCGGATTATGGATCTTCAGCACGCTGATGATTTTGATCAGTTCGTCGATACCATCAGACAGGTTGATCTTCGCCTGATAGCCCAGTTTCTTGAGCTTGGAATAATCTACCTCGTAGTCGCGCTTGTCCGGGTCTGAACCAAAATCAGCTTCATGCAGATAGTAGTCGAGTTTCTTGCTGATTTCCTGTGCAGCTTCCAGCTTGGTGTAGTTCATGGTCTCATCGCCGACATTGAATGTACCACCGTTCATCTGGTCCCAATGTGACATTGCGAACGGGTAGATTGCGGCGGCATCCATGCTGTGCAGGAAAGTGCGGCGGAAGTGACCTTCGAAGATCACGATCTGCTTGTTGTGAACAGCCTGATAGGTGAAGTCATTGATCAGGAGGTCCAAGCGCATGCGCGGGCTTGATCCGAACACGGTTGCGAAACGGAACAGCGTGAACTCGTGATCCGTAGCCTGGATCATCTCCTCACAGTCACGTTTGTTGCGTCCGTAGAGTGTTAATGGGTTGATCGGCGTTTCTTCTGTCGCTATGCCGAGTACTTTGCCATAGGTGGACCCTGTTGAGGCATACAACAGCCTCTGGCCCTTCTCCATGGCGTTAAGAACATTGCGTGTGCCTTCGACATTGACCGTGTTGGCACGTACCGGATCGGCCGCACAAGCCGGATAGCCGACGATTGCTGCCAGATGTACTATCCAGTCATGACCTTTGACCGCTTCTTTGACTGCTTTGGCATCTCGAACATCGCCTTCGATAATGGTCAGGTTCGGGTTTGCGCTGAAGCCAAGTAGCGGTGCTGCGCCGAACATGAAGTTGTCATAGATAGTGACTTTGTGACCGAGCTTGAGGAGCTCCGGAACCAGGATTGTGCCGATATATCCGGCTCCGCCAGTGACTAGGATTCTTTCCACGATTCTTTCCCGATATGGTTAATGGTTTCTTGATCTCAAGTAATGAAGATGCATCTGAAGGTTTGGCAAAGGTAAGAATGGAGTCTCTCATCGAGCAAGAGGCGATTAGCGATTAAACCAGTGCTCAACACTCTGGCATTTTGGAGAATGTGTTGTGGCCCGCCTGTAAGTATCGGCTATCCAGTTAATTCAATTGGAATCGCTTCATGCCCACGACATTCATGTCGTGGATTAGCCGCACGAATATAGGCCCGTGTTTGCTCGCAAACGCGGCTGATCAAACAATCTGACCTTCGGATAACCCGCGTTTGCAAGCAAACACGGGCCTGTACGGTTAGAATATGTTATGTTTTCTCATGACTCAGGACTGCCGTTGGACAATTCAGGGAATTGTGGTAGGCCTTCCGAGCCTGAACCTGACCCGGGTCACAGCTTTCACTCATAGAAGTTAGTATCTTTCCAGCCTCAAACGTTCAGAACCAGGGGAGTTAAAGATGGCGACAGTGGTACTGCAGACAGGTGGAGCAGGATTCTTCGGCCGCCGGATCGCGGAGAAAATCCGTGAAGCTGGCTACGAGTTGGTCACGCCCGACCTGCCGGATTTTAACCTGATGGACTACGCTTCGGTGGAGAAGGCTGTCAAGGAGATTGGTCCGGAGATCGTCGTTCACCCGGCAGCCTATTATGGTGGCTTGGGGATTTGCATGCGGGAGCCGGCGAATCTCTTCTATCGCAACGTGATCATGATTGCGAACATCCTCGAGGCGAGCTCAAAGGTCAACATCAAGCGCTTTGTCAGCGTGGGCTCAGCTTGTGCGTATCCGGGAAACGTCGTCGGCGACATGAAAGAGGACGATTTCTGGAGTGGCGCACTACATCCCAGTGTGGAAGCCTACGGTTTCACCAAGAAGGTGCAGCAGGTTGGCGGACGTGCATACCAGAAGCAGTACGGGACCATAGATCGGAAGAGCGTCGTGTAGGGAAAGAGTGTAGATCTCGGTGGTCGCCGTATCATTAAAAAAAAAATCAACTTTTCTTTTCTCTTTTTCTCTCTTTCTTTTTTCTTTTTTTATCTTCCTGGTATGGTGTCTCGTGCCAATCGTCCACACTCCACCACTGCTCCGTCCACTCCAC
>CAJVXH010000009.1 GCA_913009835.1 uncultured bacterium | reverse complement strand
GTAGGATTAGGTTCGTGCAACGTGAGAGTAAGCAGAATGCTATCCGGTGTGTTGATATTTTGTTTTTTTTTTAATGATACGGCGACCACCGAGATCTACACTCTTTCCCTACACGACGCTCTTCCGATCTACGAGATGCCGCCCGTCGATCAAACACGCCCCTGGCCGCATCGCTGAGCTGGATGCGGCGGTCAGAATCATCCAACAACGAAGCGATCTTCTCCGCCAGCAGTTTACCCGGCACAACCTCAAGCAACCTTCCATCCACCAAAGCTGGTTCTTCGTAGAGCAATTCGATAGCACCGCGCACAGCAAGCTCTCGCGCATTTACAACTTGGCTATCACCGGGAAGGTTGGCCTTGGGGATTACCAGAGCCGGCAAACCCTGGGTACAAATCTCCACCAACGACCCCGCTCCACCACGGATCACCGCCAGATCTGCCGCCGCAAGGTGTAACGGCATATCATGCAGATATTCAGTAACTGTGTAGTGTTCAGGCTTGCTGGTGACAGATTTCAGCCGTCGCTTGGTGTCCTTGACAGCGTCATACTCCTTGCCGAGCATAGCCCCTGTCGAATGAGTCAGGTAGAGGTTTTTGCGATCGGCAAGAAACGGCAATGCGTCTACGACCGCACGATTGATGGTACGTGCACCCTGGCTTCCACCCGTGACCACCACATAATCCGCATCTTCAGGAATACCGAGTTTTTTGCGGGCTGTAGCACGGTCAATTGTCCTGAATTCGGCGCGCACCGGGTAGCCGACAACTTCATTGCCCGAATGAGGAATCCTATCCAGGGAAATCGCATGAACCACCCCTATCTGCTGGGCGATACGTGCAGCGGCCTTGTTCATACGACCGGGGACTGCGTTCTGTTCGTGCAGATAGACAGGAATGCGCCAGAGTCCGAAGGTGATTGTGCGCAAGAAAGCCGACGCGAATACTGCCGGGGCGCTGGCAAAACCCCCAGATGCGATGATAACCTTGGGACGAAAAGCGATGAGGTGACCGGTCGCGGTCAGGACGCCAAGGATCAGGGTGAAAATAAATCGCAGCATCGCCAGCGAAGCGACCGAGGTTGGCATACCAATGGCTGGCGCAAAACGGATCGGGATGTCAGCCCGCGGGACCAGATCGGCCTCGAGACCATTGCGAACCCCCAGGTAGCAAAGGCTTACCGTGGGCTCAAGCTCAACCAACGCCTCCGCCACTGCCAGCATCGGGCTCACATGCCCGCCACTGCCTCCGCCTGTCAGCAAAACTCTCATAGGAATTCGAGTTTCTCCGTCCTCAAATCACCCACAGCCCCAATACAACACCCATCAAGCCCCCAGGAATAGACAAGGCCAGGTGAGATTGGAAACGTACGGCTTTCGTTATCTCACGGGCAAGCCTTGTATCATGACACTTTCACAGGTAGTATTATATTGTATGCTCGCAATACTCCCGAAGTTTCTCGGGGAGATATCTATTTCAACAGATCCATCTTACTGGTGATTCATCCAACCAATATGAGTACAAGCTCCAAGAACGTCTGGATTTCTGACCCCTGGGGACAGATCGGCAGGGGATTGGTTCTAATCCTCGCCCTCACCATGCCATTCTTCGGAAGACTGGACAGTATACCATTGAGCACCGGAGGTGTTCTGCCAGCCGTCAGCCTGCTGGGGTTGATTATCCCACTAATGGCGATTGCGAGCGTTGCCACGGGCGGGGCCTATAAACTTTACGGGCGGTGGGTACTTCCAGTAGCCATTGCCGCCGGATTGCTCGCCGGGTCGGGCTCACTGGCACACGGGAAAGACCCAATCCTGGCCATAGCGACTCTTTGGGAGCCAATCCTTCTCGTAACCGGCGTTGCCATACTATTCTCAGGCTATCCTACCGAGCGTCTCGGTTTGCTCGCCACTTTGATTTTTTCAACGCTGTTCGCCACCTTCATCGGCTTCGGTGAACTGTTCCGTATGCCGGGGGTCGAATCGTTCGCCCAAATATTCCATGATGCCCCTGAGTCATGGCAATTGCTGATACGTTTAACCGGACCGTTAAAGCACGCAGAAGCGTTATCCTGGCTGACAGCGGCGATGATCCCACTGCTGGCCGGTGCGGCGTTGACCGTTACCGGCAAAAAACGTGAAATACTGCTGCTACTTATCGGCATCCTCTGGTTGGCTACGCTGCTCACCCTCTCCTTCGGTGCACCTATCGCCGCACTAGCGGGTGTGCTGGTAATTATGGCCGGCCGAGCAGGTGAACGAGGTTCGATGGCAGGCTTGTCCATCCCACTGCTGCTGGGAGTGTTGCTGGCATTGTTCAACCCGGCGTTTCGCGCCCGTTGGGGACCACATGAGGAACCAATCGGCTTCACGGTTCAAGCACTGACCACCATAGAGGCGGCGAACGAGGATTCACTGTTAATCACGTTGGTTAATCCGGGGCCGGTGGCGTGGGACGAGACCTTCGAAACCGGCTATCATATTCTCTATCCAGAATCTCTTAGTGAACGCGAACCGATCCGTTTGCTGAGAGGTGGCTGGGTATCCAAATCAATCAATCAGAATGTTGCGCCGGGTGAACAGGTTACTGTCACTCTACCATTCCGTTCGTATGAAGAGACCGGCTTCCTGGTTCTCGACCTGAAAGGGCCAGGTGGACTTGTCAGCCAGTACGGAGGACCGCCATATCTGTTGATGTTTCAATCGGATTTTCCCGGCGAGCATAACCGTCTCGGTCGAGTGATAAATGTGAAGTCGGAGAAGTATATCAGAGCGGCAAATGTTGCGCTGCAGAGGGGTAGCACTCAATTATTGCCCGATCTCGTCGAAGTCTGGCGAGATGTATACGCGCTGCTGGGAGCCCGACCATGGTTCGGGCTCGGTCCTGGTGCTACTGAATCACTGCTCGGATACAACTCGCGTAACCTGTTCCTCGAGATCACTGTTGCCGGCGGCTGGATCGGACTGGGAGTGTTCATAATCATGATCCTGGGTTTGAATGTCGGCTTGTTAGTGAGAGATTCGTTGGAAGCGATTGTGATGTCAGGCGTTCTGTTCACTGCGGTGCTGCACGGCATGTTTGCCTATGCGCTGGATGATCCATCCGTACGCGCTACGGTCATGTTGTTGCTGGGAGTTGCATGGGCGATAGCCTTTGAACCAAGGGATTCTGAACTCGAGCCGGAGGATATTGATCAGCATAGCCCGAGACGCCATCCACTCTGGAAAATCAATCGAAAATGAGTTCCTGACATCGAAATCATATGACAGTTTTGGCCCGAGAGGCTCATCGATTCAGGCTTGTGATACCTTGTGCCAACCCCTACTTTTTCAGATTCAACCGGAAGAGAGATCCGGAGACATTCGCGGTCGGGTGAGACAGCTCATTCAGCAGCCACACAACTCCGGCCATTGAGCAACATTCAACGCTAAACACAAGCCCGACGAAACGTTTCGTCGAAAGCAGATCAAGGGTAATTCATGTCAACCGAAACCAACAAAAAACACGCTTCAGTGGCGGTAGATGTTCGCGTTCCCGCCAAAGTTGCCTGGCGTGCAATCAGTGATACAAGAGAGCTGCAAATCTGGTTCGCGCAACAAGTCAACGTCGATACTATCAACAAAACCATGTCATTCGGCGGAAAGTACCTCCCGTTCCTGCGTTATGATGAACGCCCGGAACAGAAGATTATCGAGCTTGATCCCGATAAAATGACCCTGGTATTTTCATGGCCATTACGTCATCGCGAAGGTGATCTGGTTCAGACCGAAGTCCGTTTCCAGGTTACCGCGATAGATGATACAACCTGCCGTCTGGATGTTGAGCACATCTTCGTCGAAGATGAATTGTCAGATGACGACTTACGGAACTTGTGGACCCTGCTGCTGAACGGTTTCGTGTTCCACATGGAAGGCGCCTCCGCCTGGGTTCGCCCAGAGTTTACACACAAGCGCGGTAAAGACTTCCGCCTTGATTTCTGGACTACCGCCAAACGGAAAGAAGTGTACGAAACACTGACCACCGTGGACGGAATCCGTGGCTTCTTTGCCCCGCAGGTTAAGACCATCGAATTGAAAGAGGGTGGTGTACTTGACCTCGGTTGGGATCAGCTCCCGGTTATGGAAATTGAAGAAGATGTCAAGTTCGCGTTCGGCTGGCGTGAAGTTGCCGATGAGGATCCGAACCTGGTCGTGCGCTGGGAATTGAAGGACGAAGGTAACGGAACCCGAGTCGTACTGACCGAAGGCTCCTTCACCGAACCGGTAGTGCTGTCAACACGTAGTGATTATGACGGCTGGGCGGCAGTAATGAACGATCTCAAGCGGTTCCTCGAAACCCACCGTCACCCGATCTTCCTTTCAATCCTCATCGAAGCATACGAGGAAGCGGAAGCGTAAGACCTCTACGGCTCCAGCCCGGCAAATATGCCAGCTTGCTGGACCGTAATGTGAACGTACCTTTCACGCGGTGGGTTAGCAATCCCATCGCGTTTTTCGTCGGGAGGTTTGAACCGATGTCATCCCAGATGGTAGTCTACGTCCCCAATTTGACCCCAACCCTCTGGGCAACTCTGCGCGATTTGTATAAGTCAGACACGTCCTCCCGCCTACTCGTCGAAATGGAATCGCCTGAACTCGAAGAGATGTTCGAAGATGGCGAATATAATCCCATCGAGCGATTTTACACACTGGTGGATGACGAAGATACCAACGGCAATTCCGGCAATCCAGACATCGCCTGGGTGGACTACTCTGAGCCCGGTGATCTGCTCTCTGATACTGAGATGATTATTGGCCGCCAAGGATTGGACAGCGCCAGAATCCAAATTGCTGTACTAGGTATTCAACCGTTATCACATCACTTGTGGCGTAACGAAGAGAGTCCTGAACGCATAATTGGTGTACGCCCTGTATTCCGTGAAGAAGGATTGGTAAACCTTGAAGTCGTGGACGCTCTCAGCTCAGGCCAGAGCCTGTATAACGAGTTCATCTCACACCTTCAGGAACTGCGCGCACCATTTTCCACCGTATGGCTGGATGTACCCGGAGGAGCCTCGTTCCGCTGCCGGAGCGCAATTGAAAACGAAGCCTGGTCGCTACTGCGCACCGCATCAGCGAATCCGTCATGGATCAACCGCCTCACCGCCGAAGTGCTGGGACGGGAAGACGGCATCTTCGAAGAAGTGTTCGCACGTGACCCGGAAGTATCATGGCTGGAACTGACTGAACTCGCCCAGGCAACCTATGGAGATGGACGCTTCCGTCCAAACCATGATGCCTATCCACAGTCCAGCTCTGACTTCTGGACGCTCCTGACGACCAGTCCCGATGCACCAACCGTACCCGAAACCTACCTGCGACGACCTGAAAAAGTGCTGATCGTCGGCACGCCGCATCTTGCCTCCGCATGGAAAGATCGACTCTACGCCGCCAGCCAGGGTAAAACAAAAACCATCGCCTGGGAAATATGGGACATCGGATCAATAAACGAAGAGGGTTTGAAGGCCATTCGCGAACAAGGTCCGTTCGACCTCGCGCTGGAAGTTTTGCTCGGCCCGCCGGATGAACGTCAGCAAGTGCTGGACCTGATCGTACCAATGCTCGAAAAAAACGCCCAAGTTTGGGTGCACACCCTCAACCTGCCCGCAACTATCACCGTGCAACCGGTGCCGGAAACGTATACCGCCGTCGGATTCGGAGGCTTGCCGCCATTCGGTGAATCGCTGGTGGTCGAGCTGACACGTCCACGCAACTCCTCACCCACCGATCTCTCCAAAGCAATGGGTGTCGCAATCGGGTTGGGACTGCAACCGATACAGGTGGCAGATGAACCCGGTGGAATCAGCGCTCGAATTTTCGCGTTGATGGTCAACACCGCCGCCTGGCTCTTACATGAGCACGTTATCCAATCCAGCGCCGATGTGGATACCGTGCTGAAACGAGCCTTCGGAATGAACCAGGGACCGTTCCGAATGACCGACGAAATCGGGCTGGATGTGGTCGAGGCCGTCATGCTCGGCCTGCAGGCAAATATCGGCGGCGAGAGATACAGATTCTGCCCCACGTTGACCTTACGAATCGAAGCTGGCGAACTCGGACGTGTCACCGAAAAAGGCTTCTACCTGCCCTGACATTTTGCATTATACCGGGATTCGATCAAGAGATCTGCTACATTACTCCCCCACGCTTAACGGTTACGTTAAACATTACAGTCCCTGTCAGCATTGATTTATTCGTGAATGCGGATGCGACAGCCTGCCCTCAGAATTTGCTCGCAGAGTAGAACCGCCACATCAATGGTCGTGGGAGAAAATTACTATTCGTTATATGGTTAACTGATAAATATCCTGATTCTCACGAAGAATTTGGGTGAAACGATATTACCACGGACTTTTGTAGCTGTGGTAAATCTTATGTAGGTGGTTGTTGATGTTTTTTCTTTTCCTCACAGCTCACTGCTCATAGCTCATACCTGTTTCACCTCACCAACATCACCTTCTGAATGGCGTTCATCTGTCCCGGCACAGTCGCCCGGACGAAGTACATGCCGCTGGCCAGATTGGATGCGTTGAAAGTGAAGGTGTGTGTGCCTGCATTGAGGTTATCGTCTGCCAAAGTCGCAACCTGTCGTCCAACAACGTCGTAAACAGCTAGATCCAGTTCTGACGGTAAGGGCAACGATACGCTGATTGTCGTCGCTGGGTTGAACGGGTTGGGATAGACACTGCTAAGAGCATATTCATCTGGAAGATCAGAAACGAATTCTTCATCTACGCCGACAATCAGCGGATTCTCCCACCAGGTGATGTCGTCGGCACTTACGGCAGCGCCTGGCACGTCGGTATCTCCGTCGCCGTCCACATCCGCTGCGAAAACACTGATGGCGTATTCATACACATCATCCACGGTGTGTTCGGTCCATTCTTGAGCTACAGTCAGAACCGGCAGCAGAAATGCCACAACAATAACTAGAGCTCTCTGTTTCATAGCTTCCTCCATTTTGAATCATCTGAGGCATTCACCTTCATCGATATACCTATAACATAATGCGGAACCACAAGGAATGGAAGGGGATGTATCGTGAAGCTTGTGCGGTCGGTCACGGAGGGTGTCATTCTGAGCGCAGCGAAGAATCTAGCTGATACAAATGCCAATGATGGTACGTAGAATACGGTTGAGCAGTTTCTGTATACGTTGAATTCTGCTGCGCGCCTACACACACTCCCAAGCATAAAAATGCTCGATACTCGTTAGCTGGATCCTTCACAAAAATGTTCAGGATGACGGCGATATATCAAAGTCAACACCGAGATCCTTCGCTTCGCTCAGGATGACTTCCACCCAAGCCCATACATACTTCAACGCACGACCATGCTCGATACTCGTCAGCTAGATCCTTCGCTGCGTTCAGGATGACACCCATTGTTCAGGACAAACTCTTTATATGTACTTCTCATTGTGTGGATATGTGTATGATAGATTATTGTGGGTTATAGCAACGATTCACCGACCGCGACACAAGTTTATCCCAGTCCCTGTCTCCATTTGAGTCGCTCCGGTACATTCACACTGCCGGAAACTTCTCCGATCAACCCTTCTCGGTGACGTGACATATGAAAAGCCGAGGCAGCATCTACGCTTAGAGCTTTGTCATGCTCTCCTGTGCATATGCAGAGTACTGGAATACCTCGGCGTGACTCACTAATTCCGCTGCCCGTGCGACATACCATTCACGCTCATCCTGCACCCCACCCCAACGCTTCTCATACTTCTCAGGAAGAAACAACAACCGTCCCTCCGCTGTATCCACACCCATAGACGCCGCATAAGCCAACGAATAAAGCTTGGCCTGGTGATCATAACCATGCTGCTCAGTCAATTCGTCCAGCTTATCAACCTCAACATCGTTCGTTTTCAAATCCAACGCTACCGCTGTCTGATTCTCCATCCAGGCAAGGTCAATACGACCACGCAAAATCACATCACCCAGCCGCAGCAGCACCGATAGCTCCCGCCGTGCATTTGCCGCCCCCGCCCAGGAATAGCCGCTGTTTGCATCGACCAGCATGCGCACCCGTTCCACCACCGCAGCTCGCGATTTCGCATCCAAGTTCAAACGTTTCACCCAGCGACGTACCCAATCCTCCGCAGCAGACCACGCCATACCGGGGCCGAAACGTTGCATCAACTGGTGGAAAACCACACCGCTCAATTGCGGCACATTGACAGCTTGAGTTGGTTCGGCTTGAATTTCTTGCCCATAGTCGCCCCCTTTGGAAGCAGATGCGCGTGAAATACCTGTCCCCGTACCGTTTTCGTCAGCACCAACCGACAACAGCCAACGCGCCTTCTCCTCAGTCGGATTCGCAATCCAGGCCGCGAACGCTTCCAACGGCACCTGTACCAGAACAGACCGTCCGGGCTGGGCGATTTCAACACCCGGATGAGATACGGAATCAAATGGCGGGGGCTTAAGAGGTAGATCCGACACACTTTCAGCCGTCCCCGACACCGAGATCGAATTGGCTGGAATCCATGAAAAGCGCATATCGGAGGGCGTATTCAGTAGATTGCCAAGGTCCTGAATGCCATCGGCCGGCTGTAGACATCGTTCCCCCAAAGCCTCAAAATCAGCATCACACGCCCTCAACCAGAGTTCACTCAGAGAATCTTTACCCAAGTCTAACGAGCCGTCCTTTTTCTTGAAACCCGCATGAGGGACGACGAGCAGTCTATCTTGCGAACGGGTGGCCGCGACATACAGCAAACGAAGCTGCTCCGCCAATTCTTCGGGCTTTGAACAGCAATGATACATCACGTCATGCAGATTGGTAACATACTTTTTATCAGCGAAGTTGGATGAGAGATCATGAAGTCGAGGACTGGTCAAGGGGCGATATTCACTCTCCTCGGCAAGCAGATTCCCACGTGTTAATGGTAGCCGCAGCTTTTGAGATGTGCTGGGTAATGGCAGTATCACAACCGGAAACTCCAACCCCTTGGCGGAGTGGATGGTCATGATTCGCACACCCTGTCCGGCCGAAATGTCCGCCTCTGATTCAGCTTCGCTGTCTGCGCGGTCACATTCCAACGTCAATCGTTCGGCGAGCGCTACCAGGTTCGGACCCTGCTCTTCGCAGATATCTCGCACCAAGTCCAGAAACTTCCCGAGATTGGCCAGAGCCTGTTCCCCACGTCGGCCGACCGAATACGCTCCCCAGGCGCCGCTACGATCCAACGCCGCACGCATCCAACTCACGGGGTCAAGGCGACCGGCCTGCGCTTGCAACTCCAGCCATAACAAGCGGACACGACGCAACTGCGACCGATCCTCATCATCCAGAATCTCGAGAAACTCGCAATCATCACCGATCTTCAGCCAAAGCTCCCATCGTTCATATCGAAACTCTCCACCGGAGAACAACGCCGCTACAGCTGAATCGGACAGGCTGAACAAAGGACTGCGCAGCATCGCAACTCGAGCCAGATCATCACGAGTATCAGCAAAAGCATTCACCAGGTTGATCAAGTCCCGAACTTCCGGACGTCCGAAGAAACCACTCCCCTTGCCTATTGAGTAGGGGATGCCTGAAACCTGCAATGCGAGTTCCAGAGCGGGTAAAGGAGTCCTCGAGTTCAGCAATATTGCAACATCGGAATATGCGTATAAGTTGTTGTGTTTGCTCCTGATAGGCGTATTTTGCGGATTATCCAATCCTCCTTCGGGAGCATGATTGACATCCGACCCAACATTCTCAAGCAGCCACAACACGATGTATTTCATCGAGTGGCTCATATCGCCGCCCACAACAAGCTGGGTCTCAAACACTCCCGGCCCAGTATCATCGCGCTCGGCAATCAAATCCTGTGGTTGGGCAACAAACGATGCACCTTCATAATCACTGAGACCAAGCAAACGCCGTAGAATGGGATTAAGCGCATTCATAAGAGCGGGCGTGGTGCGGAAGTTCTCCGCCAATGGCACTTCTATTACATCCGACGATCCATCGCAAAGCTGTTTCCGGGCTTGGTGCAGGACGGTTACATTTGCATCACGAAAGGCATATATAGACTGTTTTTCATCACCTACCAGGAACAGTTTCGATCCATCCACCTTTCCATTGTTATCCTTGACCAACTCAGATACAATCTGCCATTGAAGGGTTGAGGTATCCTGGAATTCATCCACCAGCAGCGCTTTGATAGAGCGACGCAAGTGTTTCGCCGCAGCTGTTCCGCCACGCAACAGGGCGAGGGTGAGATGCTCGAGATCATTGAATGTCAGAGCTGACCGGAGTTCATCAGATTTCGGCAACAGTGACGCCGCTATCCGGCGAGCGCTGAACAACACTCTCAACCAGGATTCGTTGTCAATCTGCTTCTTGCCGAGATGCTTTTCCCCGTTGAAAAGTTCAACTAGAGCGAGCGTCGTTGTGCGCAGGAAGGAATCCGCTTCACCTGGGTTGCGTCCGGCCAGCTCAATAGCGCGTAGTAGCGGTGGATCTCCCAGCAATGTGGCAAGCAGCTGCTGAGTTTTCTGCAATCGTTGCTTGGAAAATGCGCTCAATACGGTTCGAAGATCGCCATCGTTTCGATATGCCAGCTGCCGCAGATGTTCGGTTAGAGTTTGAGCACGTAAGAGTGTTGCCTGCGGGCCGATTGTCATCTCCGGATCAACGCCTGCCGCCTCCGGGTAAGCCTTCAAAACGCTGGTACAGAATGAATGAAAGGTGGTGATGCGCGAATGTTGCATCGCGTCACGTTTCGTCGACCAGAAAGAAGCCCGTTCCGGTTGCTCCAACACTCGATCACCCATGCGGGCATATACGCGCGCCCGTAATGAAGCCGCAGCAGCATTGGTAAAGGTCATCGCCACGATTTCACAGGGATGAAGACCGTCACCATCGGCCGATGTGTTCTGATCCAGGAGACGGAGATACCGTTCAGCAAGAACCGTTGTCTTGCCCGATCCAGCGCCAGCTACCACTAGTTTCCCTGAACTGAGATCGAGCGCCTTTTTCTGGTCGGGACGGAAGATGATCGGCGTACTCATACCTCACCTCCCCACTTTGACAACAGGTTCGGCTGGAAGTCAAATAGATATGCGTCCTTCAGCATGTCGGCAGCGAGTTGAGATTCTCGCTGAGTGAACAAAAAGTGATCCCGACGGCAGGCATTCTTTAGTGGACAATGGTTCTCTTTATCGTTCGACGAACACAAGTGCTTGCTCTGACTCAGAGGATGGTGGAAACGTGCGGCGGCGATGGAACGGCGCAACCCAAACACCCGATCGAGCAGATAGTCTGACAATTCCGCAAATTTGGTACTGGTCAGGTTGCCGGTGAACCCAATGCTGTCCGGCCTGATCATGAAATATCCAGCCTGATCGATCTCATCAAGGTCGGCAATGTGTCCGTCTTCCATCGCCTGTTGCAGCGCCCACATATACACCGGAAGCTGGAAACTCAGTCCCATTTCCACCTTGCTGAGGGCCGCGGGGGTCGCTGAACCCGTCTTATAGTCCCAAACCCGGAACCCTTTCTTGCGATCCAGACCGATACGGTCTATGCGTCCCCGGAACTCAATCGCTTCGCCATCACGCTCCAGGCGTAGCGGTTCATCCATCAACACATCATGCGTCTCCTCCGGCGGCATGCCAAAGCCAGCTTCCACATGCGTGATGATCTCATTCTTCACACTGGTATTTTTCGCGTCCGGCAACTCCTTGTCGAGCAGACGTTTCAGACGACCAGCCGGACGATCATCGATCAACCCCGAGAGGAGGTCGTCAGCCACCATTTCCCAGTGCACCGACGGTTGACGTCGGGCCGCGATATGACGCTCGGCGGTCTCGTGCATAACCCGTGCGCTTTCATCCGGATTCTCGCCGAGATCGACACGGTTGCTGCCGCGCTGATCACGGAGAGCGTTTACGGTGTCCGCGAGGATGTCGTGGATCAGACTGCCGAGGGTCATCGGTTCGACCTCGTCCTCAACATCTCTCAACTCTTCCACACCGAGCACATACTTGTGGAAGAATCGCATCGGGCACTGGGCGTAAGCGTCGAGACGTGTGGGACTGACATGCTCATGGCCAAGACGAAGGGCGATTTCCTGCCCAATTTCGGTGTCGCCCAGCTGACCCTCGTAACGTGTCAAGGTTTTCGGATTCTGACGTATCCCTTCCACCCGAATGCCGTGATAGGCCATCGGCCACGCTACCAGGGCACTTTCCCCGGATGAGGCTGCCGCGTAACGTTTCCACGCACCTTCACGCACAGTCTCATCAGATGAGAACCAGCCACGGCCCAGCGTGGGCAAGAGTTCCAGATGGCTGCGATAGACATCAATCTGCGGATCAGCATCCGCCTCCATAATCTTACCAACACCGCTGTTCATCAGTTCGATTAGCAGCGGCGAGGGAACATTGCGATGCTCACCCTTGCGCGGGCAGGGACAGCTGAGCCGAACATGTTCCGCACAAAGCAGCGCCTCCATCATTAATGCCCGGGCGGTCGGAAGAGAATTTACCGTGGACTCACGGCTGAAAGGTTCAAGCAGATCAACCTCCGCCGGAGAAGGCCAGTTGGAATCGGTCAGTCCAACGAAATACAGCATCTTGCAACGCAATCCCGGCAGATCCGTTGCATTCAACACCTGCACCCCACACCGAATCCGCTGCGGTTTGCTGACTGTCATCCGTCGTAATCCCTGATGCAACAAATCTGACCAGGTCGCCAACGAGCGTCTTTCACCGCCGACACCCTGAAGCTTAGCCAGATTGTTAAGCAAAATGTCGAGACGACCATAGGTTAGTCGTTCGTCCAGATCATCATGTTTGCCATTGGACATATGGATGGCCGCAAACACGCCGAGTTCACGCAGGCAATCGTCCACCCAGTTCCGCAACTCAACAGGAGTGCAAGGGTTGGGCAGAGCATGAAGAAGATCGTTAAGTGCCCGGAGTTCACCCAGCATGGATTGCAGTCGATCCGCCTCGTTTTCGACCGTTTGACGACGACGTTCATCCAATTCGAGGTCGTCTGATTTCCGATACCCAATGCGATGGTAGTCTATTCCGCTCTGTAGGGGGGTAGCCCATACGCGGCCAAAACCTCCCCTTCCACCACGAATTCCAGCCTTTCGAGCGACCGAATCCAACAACATAACATTGCTGGAATTCCGCAACAGATCACCGTATTTGACCAGTGGATTAACCAGAAGCGAGGTTAACCGGGCGCGATCAAGCCCGCCAGTTCGCAACTTGACCAGATCCATCAACAATGCGGTCAGAGGTCGGGACATCATCGGTTTCACCAGCGGCGCATTCAGTCGCAACCCATATGACCCGGCCAATTCACGTATACGGGGCAACGAATCGCCGACATCAGCGCAAACAATCGCAACATCATCTTCTGAAAGATGCTGCCCATGTACCCAATCAGCAGCGTCTCGGATTACCGTTGCGATTTCAGATGCTTCATCGCGGTGAAACCAGATTTCAGTGTCAACCGGCGAGGGGTTTGTAATACCAGGTGAGGCAAATATCCGGCTGGCGAAAGACGCTCGCTCCTCCAGGCTGGGAAATGGCTTCTCTGTCCAGTCACACTTTTCATCCAGGCGTTCAACGAACCATCGACCTAGATTCGCGGCCGGAGCTTCGCGGGTTGAATCCATCAATACGGTAGTTTGCTTCGATAATTCTGAGACTCTCAGTAGCAGCTGGATAGCGGCTTCGGATGGTTCCGGCATACGGTCGATTATCAGGAGGTGAGGCAGCTCGACTACGTCACGTTCGATCTCATTCAAAGCCAGGCTCGGGAGGAGCGCCTCGTCAACGAGGTCGTGTTCCTCCAGCCATCGGTCGTATCGAAGAAACAGCTCGTTGAGCCAGGGTATAACTGTGCGGATACGATCGAGATTGATTGGATTGGCGGCGTTCCCATTGGTGCGATCATACAACTGTGACGCTTTAGCGGCCCACCCCGCACTGTCCGGGGCAGCCAATCGGTCATGCAGAACGCTCTCCCCAAGCAGCGCACGAAAAACCAACTCCCTCATTGCCGGGGACACAGCGGAATGGGGATCAGCAGCGCTGTCGAGAATCAGTTGAGCGACTCCCCTCTCGAGGATCACCTCAACTCCGGCAACGCCTCCGGGAGATGCCTGCATCAAGCTGCGCTCGACACGGTCGGATCGAGTGCGACTGTCCACTATCCACCAGGTCAGACGCCCCTGATACGAATTAGCAAGTGCCAGTTCTACTGCCGCCGTGGCCCGCCCAGAGCCCGGTAGCCCGGTCCATATTGTTGTCTCGCCCATCCGTTAATAATACAGATTAATCCTCTCCCGTGCGACTATTTTCCGTGGGAGAGTCAAATGTTCAACACGAAATACTGATACATTGCCAGCGTATAATCTCTTGATTTCGTTTGCCCGAGATATAAATTGTTATCATTACATCCACTTGCAAGGCAAATACCTTTCAACGATATTATGTTACGGTGAAGACAAGGGAGAGATGCTCATGTGGGTAGTTGATCTGGACAGGAAAGTTATGCACAATATGGCGCAACCCCAGTACGAATGCAAAATCAGCAAGATCAGCAAGGAACGGAGGAAGAAAATCTACACCAAGGATGGCGTAGAACGTTTTCTGGATGACCCGCTGAATAAAGAGTACAGCGGCTGCCAGTTCTGCATGCCGGAGTTCTTCGAATTCAACATGCAGAGCATTTTCGGGGAGAATGGCTGATCAGATGAATACTGAAGCCTGGCAATTGACGATGCGAAAGCTCGCGTATGATCGTAAGCGTGGCGCAACCGAGCTGGTTGTGGATGCCGTCGACTGTCTGCTGGAAGGCATTGCCCAGCCCGGACTATATGACCCATCGCTTATACGGAAAACTCTCACTACTCTGCGTTATGAACACACATCCATGGCTCCGATCCTCAACCTAACAGCAGAAATATGCTACTGGCTGGACACACAGGATCAGGACTTGGACCGCACGGCTTTAGTCAACAAAATGCGCCGTGACATTGAAAAAATTCGTGAACGCTATGTCACTGATAATCAGCAATTCCAGGACAAGTTTCGCTCATTGGAATTGACTGGACCACGTTTCGGATTCTATTCCTGGAGCTCGACTGTCGCGCTGTGTATGAACGCATTGGCAGGAATTCCGGTTGGCGCCAAAGCATTTGTTGGACAATCAATTCCTGGCGGCGAAGGAAAAAAGACCGCAAAAATGCTAGCCAAACTCGGATGGAGTACCTGGTTGATCTCTGACACCCATCTGGCCGACATGGCGAAAGCTGGAAAAATCAATACTCTTATCCTCGGCTGCGATGCATACGATGACACTTCTTTCGTGAACAAAATCGGCTCCGGTGCGTTGGCAGCATTGGTCAAAGCTGCTGGTCAGCGAGTGGAGATCTGGACGCACGAGAGCAAACGTCTCAATTCATCCGAAATTCACGAGCTCAACCTGGGCAAATCAGAACCCGAACCACCCGTTTCAACCGGTATCGCAATTCCCACGCCCTTGTTTGGAACAGGCAGTCTCAGCGATATAGACGTCATCCGCACTCCGGAAAAAGACCACACGCCCGAATCATTACGCGAGCAAACCATTTCCCGGCCCTCTCCCCTGCCAGACTATTTGAAACTCGAGAACCGTCCGGGATGAACATCCTCTGCATCGCACCTTACCACGTTTCCGGCACTCTGTCGCTGTGGAAACGTGAATTCGCATCTCGCGGACACCGCTTCCGATACGTGACCATGTTCCGCAGCCCTTTCGGATTCGAGGAAGACATATGTCTCGATCTGCCCCTTCAGCCGAAGAGTGAAGCTTTCATCAAAGCGCGGACACTGGCCTACAAAGTCCTTCGCGGTCATGAGCCGGATGACATGCCAATCTCAACCCGGCCACCCGTTCAACCCAGCCCGCACCCCGCGATGCAGGCGTTCTTCGAAATGCGTGACATCTTGCTCGCGCCACGAATCCAATCCGCCCTCGAACAACTCAACCTCGATGACGCCGACATCATCTGGCTCGATCAGGGTGCGGAGTTCTTTCGCGATGGACGGACAGTTCGCCGTTGGGCAGAACTTGGCAAACCGATGATGGCCTTCTACCACGGTTCAGACATGCGCAACCGCGGTATATTACCACAAATTGACAAACATCTTAACCTGCGGTTGACCAGCGAAGTCGATTTGCTCTACCTGGATGATCGCCTCGAATACCTCTTCCTGCCAATCGATCTCAGCGATGATGTGTACTCCGATGAAGTGGATCAACATGCCCACGATATTTATGTCGTGGATGATCCGAAGGCCGGGGACACTTTGGGGACAAAGTTTCCCCCTGAACTGATGTCTGATGAACCATCTCGACTTGACAAGCAAGGTACGCGCCGCACCCGAGCGGGGCAGACTAGCTCGAACGGTACATCTCAGGAAAAGTTGATCCGCATTGGACATGCCGCCCGTGTCCGATCAAACAAAGGGTCGAACACGATTATCGAGGTCGTGACTGACATGCGTCTACGTGGCATGCCGGTTGAGATGGTGATGATCGAGAATCTGTCACATGCGAAAGCGCTGCAACTAAAGGCTTCGTGCGACATCTTCATCGACCAAATCGCCGATTCTGGAGGTTGGGGTTATGGAATGTCCGGAGTCGAAGCACTCGCTATGGGTCTGCCCACAATCACCCGGATGGGTAGCGAGATGCAGGAATTCGTAACAGATCACCCATTCATTGACGCTACTTCCAGTACCCTTGAGCACGAATTGACCCGTCTCATCGAAGACCCTGTCTACCGTGAAACTGTTAGTCGAGATGGACGTGAATGGGTGGAACGCACGCACAGCATTCACGCTGTAGCTAACCAACTCTGTGACTATTGGAAGCGAGAGGGTTGGATGTGAGGGTCGGTGGACCCTCTCACGTTGCGTGGCTTCGCTTCCCCGACCTACAGGTAGTTAACTCTTTGTGTAGTCCGGTTTCGTGAAACCGGGGGCCAGAGAACCCTTTTTCGATGTCTTTACCTATGCTTGCGTGAAAATAGGGATAACCAATTGTCTCCGATGATTTAGCATACTGACTTGCGAGCGAGCTGATTCAAACACTATTCTAAACCGCTGTATTTCGTATCTTGCATGATACTTCTGGGGAAAACATGACCACAAAACCACATGCACCCGTTCTTACCGGATACGTATTCCTGTTGATCATCCTGCTGATCATGCTGCCGCTGGCGTACACCTACCATTGGTTCAGCTCCGGGATGATCCAGAATCCGTATGCCGCCAGAATGATGCCATCGGAAGCATCCGCAACCTCCGTAGCGCAGAACATCGTTGACTGGTTCAACATGGAGCTGGCATCCCCGCCCAATCCCGGCGAAGCACGTTGGCCAGTACGTTGGACAACCGAACAGCCCTGGACCTCTGACGATCTGCCGTTGGAAGTAGTCAATCGGGCCAATACATACTTCGCTGACGAGGCAACTCAGCTACTGAACCCTGACAAAATGATGAATGCACAACCCCATGTCTTAGACATGACGGATTGGGATCTGGACTGGGTGATGTTCTTTCAAATAGAAGGTCCGCGCGACAATCTCAGCTTCACCGGAAACGTTTTCCCCAGAGCCGATTTCTATAATGTGATACTCCCCCGCGAGTACGATGAATTCAAGCGGGGACATCCGTCCGGATCTATACTGGAGAGATGGGTGGGATTGGGAGTGACCGAGGTCAGCCTGGTACCATTCGACAGTACCGCAAGCGTATTCCTGCTTGAACCGTTCACCAACCCAAACCTGGCGGCTTTTGATGCGGAAAAACGCAAAGCATTGATAGTTGGAAGTGCAGACCTCGGAACCGCAGACAAGGTGACTATAAGCCTCGCTCCGGTCACTGACAGGATGGAAAGGCTCTTCAATCTATTTGCGGGTGTCCTGCTACTGTTGTGGGTAATCGGAGTGTGGATAGCCACTGTTATGATCGTACGCATCCGCCGTCAGAACAAGGAGATTGGCGCACTGAGTGAATCCGCACCGTAATCGACAATTCGAATATCTGCTGGAATGGGGAGAACTGGATGTAACTTTAGCAATACTCCGCCTATCCTCGTTCGCTATCTTCCATGATCTGAATCGAAACTGCCCGGGGGATACATTGAAGCGCGGATTGGTCGTTGTATTTCGAGTCATACCACTACTATTACTGCTCGGTGGGATAACATTCCTGATGCTCCCACGGAGCATGGAAATCGCTGTCAATGATATCGACAGTCGCTATCTGCCCAGCCGGGCCAGCCTGCAGTTCCATGCTGAGCGACTCGCCAACCACTTCCAGCATCGGCTGATGACTCCCCCCCTGCAAATCCTGCCAGATTCTCTAACGCAACCAGTGGATTCTCTGCTATACCCGGATTTCGGCCTTCCCCCACGCCTGGAGTCCGCTGATTTCCCGCAACGATACCCTGTTTCCTGGACAAAATCCGATGGCTGGATCACACCACCGCCCGTCGCGAAAGAAAAATCTTTAATCCGAATGTTTAACCGTTTGGCTAAACGTACGACCTGGACCGCGCCGACAATGACTATTCTGTTTATGGATCCACCCGAAAAAGAGGGTGCCATGGTTTTGGCCGGAACCTGGGTTTATGCCAGCGATAATTCGGCGTTCGAGGGTGTGCTGACACCCGTAGCGGCCTACTACGACTACTACCTGCCAAGATGGTTCGATGAATACTGCACAATCACCTTCGGAAGGATTCTCGAGAGCTGGGTGTGGCGGCCGGCCGAATTCCGCCTGATTCCCCATGATATGGAGCGCGCACCGATTATCTTCCATGAGAGTCAGCCATTGGACAGCAGCTCACCATTTGAAGACGACATAATGAATTCATACTCCTCCAAAGCTGCAGCATTGATCCAACCTCTTTACGGACAAATCGAAGTTGATGAAGGATGGCAGGGCCGCACGGAATGGTTTGAAGCGTCCCTCTATCCGTTGAGGGACAAGATTCAAGTCGCATCACCACTGAGGATAGATGATTACATTGCCAATCGTTCACAGAGGTACACCTGGTGGTCGATTGTCATGATCTGCCTGGCAATTATCATGCTGCCACTATCGTGGCGGAAACGGTAAGTGTCAGAAGTAATGAGACAATCAATAACCAACAAACCGAGAGACATCATGAAGCGTGGCCGAAGAATTGCATTGAACATCGTCATTCTGCTGGCGTTCTTCGCGAGTTCGGTGATTGTCCTCGTTCTGGACAGCGTGCAACTACGCGCCCTGTTCAAACAGGATACGCTGCCCTCCAGCACCCTATATCAGAGCCTGTTGCATGATCTGAAGGTGGAATTCACTTATCACATGCAGAGCATCGAGCCGGACGATCCCAACGATCCCGCCCTCAAACGCTTCCCCGTCACTTGGTCCACTTCCGAGCCGTGGTCACATCCTGACGCCCCAAATGAACTCGTCTCGTCAGTCAACGAAAACTTGAGCGGCTATGTAGTCCACATTAGGGAACAGCAAGATGGTTCTAACTACCTGAACCATCCAACGCAGCATGGTATCATGCAAGATGATTCCGGACACGCCGCCTGGTTGCTCGGAATGAGACTGTATGTCGTGGGAGACGACACCGTGGTCAACGGAGCAGTCATGCCCACAGAAGCGTTGTACGATCACTATCTACCGCACTGGTTCGACGCCTATTATGCAAACACTCCCGAAGGCGACCGGTTGAAGCAGGTCGCAGATCGCTTCCCCTTACAGTTGAAAATCATACCGGGCCATTCATCGCAAGATACGCTGCATTTACTCGAAGGTGTGGACGATCTTGTCATCTACGATCAAACCATTCCAATAGAGAGCTATAGAAAGTACATAATCACAGAACACGCCATTATTCCCGGAGTTGGCGAACTGACCATACGAGGCCCGAGCATCGTGGACAGGATGCTGTTCGAGACCAGCCGCCGGGTCAACAGCATAGTCTATATCACCTGGATGGTGCTGTTTATCGGTCTGGTATGGCTGATGGGGATAGGCGAAAAAGCCTGGCAGAAAACGGGTGATGTTGAATCTTTATGAGAAGTTAAGTATATTGATCCGAATCCCTATCAATTCGAGGCTACAATGATATTTGATGTATATTGTGATGAAAGCCAACCGGATTTACTTTCTTCGGAGTTTCCCAAATACAAATATTTGGTAATAGGTAGTCTATGGCTTCAAACAGAATTTCGTGAAAACATGAAACAGCGCCTCCATGGTCTTAGAGAGACCCATCGAATAGGAGCAGAGTTCAAGTGGCAGAAGGTTTCAACTAGTAGGAGCGATTTCTTCAAATCACTTATTGATCTCTTTTTTTCAGAGGGAGCCGCATTAAGATTTCGTTGTATTCTAGTTGATAATGCTCTAGTTGATCTAGATAGATTCCATGATAATGATCATGAATTAGGATTCTACAAGTTCTATTATCAACTCATTAAACCCTGGATTTTAGATCATAATGATTATAATATATTTTTAGATCACAAACAGAATAAAGCCTTAGACAGATTGCCTATTCTGAAAAGATGCCTATCCTATAGTAATATTACCTCATCTGTATCTAATCTTCAAGCAATTAGATCAGAAGAATCTGTGTTGATTCAATTTACAGATTTTATTACCGGAATCGTATCTTCGCATATGAATAATAGTATTGTGTCTTCATCTGCAAAAAAAGAACTAATTCAATATTTTCAAACCAAATTAGGTCATGAATTGCGACCAACAAGTAGATCAGAAAATAAAGTCAATATTTTTAGGATTATTTTTGAAGGCGGCTGGTGATGAATGCGCCTAACTTGGTTATATATGATGATATTCAATTGTATCGTACGCATTATCACCGTAAATACTGTCATAATCCTATCAATACATATGATGGCATTAAAATAAGATTCAATAAGCAACAATTTGATCATTGCTTTTTCGATTCAATTCACTCGAAAGACGATACTTTTTCACAAGCGCGGGCAGAAAGAATTGATTGGATTGAATATGCCTTACTGGATCCAAAGGCAGAACTCTATGTTGGGTACGACAAGAAGAAGAAAAAGTATATCAATAATCGGCGAGTGACAGTTGTATCAGGAAACTATGTGGTAGTTGTCCAATTAGGTAGAGACCTGCGAAAAGGGAATTTTATAACTGCATTTTTGGCCGATAGCCCTAGGACTCTAAGAAAAATCAGAACTAGTCCAAGGTGGTCAAAATAAAAATACCGCTGATTCGCCAGGCTGGCTCAGCGGTAAAGCCTCGACAAATTCCCTGCCGCTGGCAGAGAACTCCTGAAGGAGTTTACACAATAATATCTCCAAAGCCTAGAGAATATTTTGGAAAGAAATGACTCCAAGAGGCACTATCTAAACATCCAGATTCGCGTACTTAGCGTTCTTCTCGATGAATTCACGGCGTGGCGCGACAACATCACCCATCAGAACCGAAAACAGACGATCTGCTTCAGCTGCATCATTGATGTTCACCTGAAGAACTGTCCGCTTCTCCGGATCCATCGTCGTTGACCAGAGTTGATCCGGGTTCATCTCACCGAGACCTTTGTACCGTTGCAGACTGATCTTCCCGTTGTCGCCCATTTCCTTGACCTTCCGCTCGCGCTCGTCCTCGTCGTAGGCGTACATGATCTGCTTGCCCTTCTTGAGCTGGTAGAGCGGCGGCTGGGCGATATACACGCATCCATTCTGGATCAATTCCACCATGTAGCGGTAGAAGAAGGTCAGGAGCAACGTGCGAATATGGGCACCGTCCACGTCAGCATCGGTCATGATAATAATCTTGCCGTAACGCAGCTTCTCAAAGTTGAATTCGCCGTTACCATTGCCGTTACCGTTACCATCGCCCTTGGAGTCGAACAGGTCACGGTCGCCATTGGCTGGGTTGCCGATACCAGTCCCGATGGCAGTGATCAACGTGCGGATTTCTTCGTTGCCAAGGATCTTGTCGAGACGAGCTTTTTCCACATTCAGAATCTTACCACGTAACGGCAGAATCGCCTGGAAGCGACGGTCACGTCCCTGTTTCGCAGAGCCACCCGCCGAGTCACCCTCGACGATGTACAGCTCGGTTCCTTCCGGATCACGACGGCTACAGTCAGCCAACTTGCCCGGCAAGGTGCCCGATTCCAACGCGCCTTTACGCCGGATCAGATCCTTCGCCTTACGGGCGGCTTCACGTGCCCGCTGCGCCTGCATCGCCTTGTCGATGATGCGGCGTCCGACAGCCGGATTCTCCTCGAGATAATCATTGATCATCTCGCCGGTAACAGTCTCGACCACCCCCTGAACTTCGCTGTTGCCCAGCTTGGTCTTGGTCTGACCCTCAAACTGAGGCTCGGCCACCTTGATACTGATTACTGCGGTCAAACCCTCACGGCAATCATCACCTGACAAACGCTGGTTACTCTTCTTGAACAAACCGGCACGGCTGGCGTAATTGTTCAACGTACGTGTCAGCGCGGTCTTGAACCCGCTGATGTGAGTGCCGCCCTCAATCGTGTTGATGTTGTTGACGTAGGAGTGGATATTGTCCTGGTATGAATCGTTGAAACTGAAAGCGATTTCGACCGGAATACCGTCCCGTTCCTTCTCGAAATAGATCGGCTTGGTCAGGATCGATGTCCGTGATTCATCGAGATAGTTGACAAACGCCGCCAGGCCACCCTTGTAACGGAAGGTTTCCTCGAAAACCGGCAGCTTACCACTCTCATCAGCTTCCACTTCGATGAAGTTACCTTCTTCATCTTCGACCGGGGCTGGTGCTTCACGTTCATCCCGCAGGATGATGGTCAACCCTTTGTTCAGGAAAGCCAGCTCACGCAAACGCCCGGTCACCATCCCACGCTTGAAGTCCACAGTTTGGAAGATTTCGCCATCCGGCACGAAACGGGTGATGGTACCGTTTTTCTTGCCACCCTTGACCTTCGTGCCTCGAGTGACCGGACCCGTCGGGATGCCACGTTCATAGCCCTGTGTGTTCGGAATACCGTCACGTATCGACGTTACCTGGCACTTCGCGGACAGCGCATTAACCACACTCACACCGACGCCGTGCAAACCACCCGACACCTTGTAAGAGTCCTTGTCGAATTTGCCGCCAGCGTGCAGCACCGTCATCACCACTTCCATCGCCGTCTTCGGCGGATCCAGATACTCCGGGTGAATGTCAACCGGAATACCACGGCCATTATCTTCAACGGACGCGCTGCCGTCAATGTGCAAGGTGACAGTGATCTCGTCACAATGACCCGCGAGAGCTTCGTCAATCGAGTTGTCAACCACTTCACTGATTAAATGGTGCAAACCACGTGAACTGGTGTCGCCGATATACATCGCGGGGCGCTTCCGCACTGCTTCCAGACCCCTTAATACTTGGATCTGGGATGCGCCGTATTCCTGGTTCTGCTTCGCTGCTTCGTCTGCCATGTACTTTGTCACTCCAACGTTCTATGCGTTCTCGCCCGTGTTGGGAGTTACCAATGCGGGGGATGTATCGCTTGATTGTATGTCATGCCCCAGACATTCATGTCTGGGATGATCCTACGTGCTGTTCTATGTCATGCCCCTGTGACCCGCCGTCTTTTTGGCGGTTCGCAGGGATTATCCAAACCTTGTCCTGAGTCCTGAGTCCTGAGAAAAAAAGGTTGCCGATCCGCGCTTGCAAGCAAACGGTTATCCAGATAACTCAGCTATGATATATGCCCCTGTGACCCGCCGTCTTTTTGGCGGTTCGCAGGGATTATCCAAACCTTGTCCTGAGTCCTGAGTCCTGAGTCCTGAGAAAAAAAGGTTGCCGATCCGCGCTTGCAAGCACCCGGTTATCCAGATAACTCAGCTATGATATATGCCCCTGTGACCCGCCGTCTTTTTGGCGGTTCGCAGGGATTATCCAAACCTTGTCCTGAGTCCTGAGTCCTGAGTCCTGAGTCCTGAGAAAAAAAGGTTGCCGATCCGCGCTTGCAAGCAAGCACGGGCCTGTCCGCAGCACAACCTACGCCGTAAACACGATCTCCTTCACCACACTATCGCCCAACGCGCCGTTTATCCGTCCGATCAACTCACGCCGCATGTACACCAACTGGTTTCGCCAGCCGCTGTCCTCAACCTGCAAGGTCAATTTGCCACGATCCAGCCGTGCCGGTATCGCCTGCTGACCAACCTTATCACCGACGATCTCCGCCCAGCGGTTGAACAGGTCCGCCTCGTGCAAAGACGACCGCACTTTCGGATTGCTCCCCCACTCCCCGAGCAGACCGTCCAGAGGGATGACCTGTCCCTGGTGCCGACCCTTGGCATCGCGAGGCTTCCGCTTCCACTCACGCTCCCACAACAGAAGAGGATGAGGTCGCGTTTTCCGACTATTATTCATGAAATCAACTGCCGCGCCGAGGTAACAATCGCGTTTCCAGACCAGATTATTGCGGTCCCCTTCTCGCCGAAACCTGTCTTCCCATTGCGACCATGAGAAACAGATGTTGCCCTCATGACCCGGCACCGTTGAGACTGGTACCATAAATGCCTGTAAGACCGGGATCTCCTAGGAGAACCACAACTGTGACAAGGTACGAAAAAAACCGGGCTCGCGCCACTTTTATAGTGCTTTCAACAAGAAATTCAGTGCCCCTAACCCTCCTCTGAATGCGGGATAGATCAGTCATCCTGATGGCGAAGGCGAGAAGGATCTCGGTGTTGACTATCTGACAATCCGCGCTTGACACTCCAAGCACGGACTGGTTAGCTACGTAACATTTTGCATGAGTTCTAATGATCTGCGAAGGTTATTTCAGCAATATCATTCGTCGGGTCTGATCCCCGTACCCTTCCACGGACGCTCGTAGCAGATACGCACCGCTTGCCCAATTGGATCCATCGAGTACGAACTGATGATGTCCGGCAGCAAAACGCCTGTCAGCCAGCACGGTCATACTTTGGCCGAGCACATTCAACACTTCCAACCGAACAGTTGTTGGAACTGGCAGGGCAATATCAACCCGCGCCGTTGCGTTGAACGGATTCGGGGTTACCGGCAGCAGCTCAAAGCGATCCGGCAAGCGCGTATTATCGGTTTCCGGTGCTGATACCAACAGTCCAGCATTGCGACGCAAGCCTTCGCTGACCAGAAACAAAGTACCTGATTCTGAGACAGCGAAACCGTCCTCATGGGGAAGGTCTGTGAGTAATAACCTGGTCCACAAACTGTTATCAAGGTTCGGATCGCAGAACCAGACGCTGGTCGCGGTCAACACCACAACCTGCTCAGCACCAGTGATCTCAACGTTCAACGGTTCTTCGCCAGCCAGCTCACCGAACAAATCGAGGGTTTCACCGCCATCAATGGAGCTGAACAGTCCGTCACTCGACCAGGCAATCAAACGGTCGCTATTCGGAGCGAACTCAAGCTGATACGCCTCATCCTGCAATAACGCGAAATTCGCTCCACCATCATCCGACCTGTACAACGAACCTCCCTGGTCTCGACGGCGGAAGTACACCCGTTCCGGGCGTAGCGGATCGAAGTAGTAATCCCCTTCCCATGTGTACTGCGGCATCCCAGATGGCTGCTGCCAGGTATCGCCGAAATCTGTCGTGTAGTACGGTTGCGGATTGTCCGGCTCCTCAAATCTGGCCGCTGAAGCAAGAATGAACACTCGGTCGGTGTTGGCCGGATCGTAAGCCACTTCGGTGACGTAATAACCGTATTCACCTACAGCAATGCCGGTGTTGGTATAGTCCAGCACATCCCAAGTGACCCCACCGTCCAGACTGCGATAGTTCCCACTGAACACATCGTCGGGCTGCAAACCGGTTTCTATCTCCACGTAGCTGATCTCGTTGACCATCTGCCAGCTCACACCGTCATCGTCGGAACGCCAGAGCCCGTCAGATACCAGGTACAGCCGGTTTGGATCGCCTCGACTAGCTGCGACATCATTGACATTCGAGTAATCATAGAACGTGTCAATTTCGACCCAGCTATCACCGGAGTTGTGCGTTAGAAACAATCGACCGCCGTTGAGGTACCAGAAGGTTTCCGGATAAACATGGCTGAAGCTGTATTTGATTCCACTGAAACTCCGGAAGGGAAAGGGCAGATCATCGCTGTCCATTTCGACGTCCCAAGTCTGGGAACCGTCCGTGGTGCGCATGAATGCGTCCTCGGTCAGCGCCCAGACCACATTTTCGTCAACGAGTTCAGTCGCACAGTTCAACGCAGGGTGAGTGGTTCCCAACGTCCAGGTCACGCCACCATCTCGCGTTTCCATGTATCCGTCGATCGTATACCAGAAGCTGTGCGCCACGCCGATCAACCAATCCGGATCGCCCGTGTTCAGCAAAATTAGCTCGGGAAAGTGCTCAATCTCACCGAGATTGTCCATGTCGTACAGCGGTTCAATTTCACCAGTGGACAAGGTGAGTCGGCTTGGCCCGTAATAGTAGTCCGGAGCACTACTTACGACTACCAGATCCGGGTCTGACGGATGGAGCAAGTATTTACTCGCGCCATCATCATATTGCGTCACGAATGCCCCACCCCAAGAATCCATCGCGTAGTAATCGCCCTGGAGGATTACCGGTAGATCCGTTAATGGGTGACGCTGAAGGGCGTATGCACTCGAACCACCCGTCGGATATCCGGGTACGAGCTCCCATGTCAACCCTCGATTCACACTCCGATACGGCAAACCGTCACAGACAACCATAACCGTGTCGAGATTGGTAGGATGCAGGGTTATCTTATCGTGGAATTCAAACGGAATCACCGAACGAGTCGCCCAGGTAGCCCCGTTGTCTTCAGAGAAATATAGATTGTACCCGGTGGAGAGCCAGACATTAGTGCGGTAGACCGGGTGCACTTCGATGTCTACAGCACGCATCCCGCGCGGGCCGACGACTTCCCACTCCTGGGCGGAAACGAGCGTGAACGATAGCAGGAGTAGCAACCAGACGGAGCGGTACACATGTTGACGTGTAGTCGATTTCATATTTCCTCCAGTAGTGATAGACTGTATTTCTGATCGGAATTATTTTGATGGATACTGATCTAATATAGTTCACGGCTTGATTCGCAGCAAATAAGCGGTACCGGATCGCATGAACCGACACCGTGAATCATTTCAAAACTCGTGTTGGAGAACGCAAGGTTTTACGATCAATCTCCCTGGTCAAAAAGGCCCATTTGCTCTTGGCTATTTAGAGGCAGATCATCCTCCTCATCGCCCGCTAGAATTTCCTGTAGACGATCCAAGCTCACGGGAATAGCTCCGTGTTTTTGAAGATCTCTATTTCCCGGCGGCGCCCAGGTTTCGTCGAGCACATACACAGGACGTTTCGTTTTTCGGAGATTCTCCACCGCCCCCGCCCAGGTTCCGCCACTGCCGGAATCGGTGCACACAACTACCGCACGATCCGCCAACGCATACACATAACGGTTGCGTGCCATCGCCTGACCCACCGAAAAACCTGCCTCAGGTGAAAAAAAGGAGATTATCGTCAACCGTCCCGCTTCGATCGCCTGACGCGCATTCCGGTCACGGACACGCTTTGCCAGCCCTTCCGCGAGTACTTCGACAACTACGCCACCAGCTTCAAATGCGGCATAGGTTGCGGTTGAATCCACGCCGCGTGCTCCGCCCGAAATCACCGCACTGCCATACCCGGCGGCAATTTCCGCCACTCGACGTGTCGCCTCGAGCGCCTCCTGGGACGCATGGCGTGAGCCTACAATCGCCACACCACCTCCCTGTAGTGCCGCAGGATCGCCGGAACCAAATACCAGTGGTGGTATCAGCCCACCGAATGCTCGCCGCAACCGTTCAGGATAGTCCTCATCGGCGCGGGTGCGTATCCAGATTCCACGCTGTGACCACTCGTCCGCCTTCAACGACAACGTCCCGGCCCGGCGAATGAGTCCGACCAATCTCTCAACATCAAATCCGTGCCCGGAAAGCTCCATGCTCAAGGCATCGTCTGTTTCCAAACTGAATAAATCCGCTGGACGGCGCTTGTTCTGGTTCAACCATAACGCCAGTCTTTGGTATTCTTTAGGCGGCAACGGATCAGCTGTCCCATTTGCAGCCTTGGGCAGGTGTGCGCATAGCACAAAAACCATCTGTGAATCCGGTGACAGTTCAGTGTCCATTCTATCGTCATTCATTGCTGGCGTCCCCTTCGTCTTGCGATTTGTTCTGTCTTGAGTCAAGTTCTTCAAGTACTTTTCCCAACAACTGGCGCCGCACTTGGCGTGTACCAGATTGATTATATCCGCTGCTGGAACTCGTGTCACCTAACGCCAACGGAAAGACCGGTCCTGACCCTGCTTCTCGCAACAGCACTCCGGTAACTGTAAATGTCCAGCCCGAATCCACCAAATCATCAACCAGAAACACCGCTTCATTCTGCTGCACACATTCCCGCTTCACCGCAAAAGCTCCCCGTACGTTGTTCGACTGTTTCACACTGTTCTGCATCATCTTCTGTGGTTCTGTCTCAGCTACCTTCTCGATCGCTTCATGATAGGGCAAGCCCAACCGTAACGCCAACCGCCTCGCAAAATCCGGCACCAATTCCGGATGACGGTTCGACGGAACACAGGCCAACCACGTCGGCGCTGGATCAGGAATCCATCGCTCGATCATCTCGACCACTGCAGTCACGAGCTCATCGTCGAATTGTCCAGTTTCCTGCTTGCCCTTCCTGATGGACGGCCCCCAGCCTGATCCCCCCCACGGTGCAAGCACTCGTCCCTTCTCACAACGCAACTCCTTGTCAATCAGCCCCTTGGTTTCGCCGATCCACATCGCGCGCGGCTTGATCTCACGTTCGCTACGTCGCAGAAACATTTCCGCCCGAGTCACCACGGCTGAGTCGATGTCGAGACTAGTCAACGTCCCACCCCGGCAAACGGCGCAACGGCCACAAGGTTCTGCGGCAGGATCGTTCAACTCACGCTGTAGCAACTGCATCAGGCACGATTCCCCGGCCATGTACTGTTTCATCACCGCCAACTCTTCACGGCGCAATTCCAGCACACGCTCGACACGGTCTCCATCAGACTGGTACGGATGAGGAGTGCGTGTCCAAATACGGCCAGTCACAACCGCCGGAGGAGGATCCATCGTCCCAAGAAACTTGAGCGCACTCTGGAGTTCACCTGCCGGCATATTTACACCAGCCTGCAACTGGCGCTCTGTCAAACCCTGCTCGGAGTCATCCAGTAACCAGAGGATCCGTTCGAGATTCTCCTCCGACGGAAACGCCTTCATCATGAAATAATTGGCTATCTCATCATCCTCTTCACCCTCCATCAGCAGACCCAATGCCCTCTCGACATTTCGCCCCGCACGACCAACCTGCTGATAGTAGGCGATCACCGACGAAGGACGCTGGTAGTGAATGATGAATCCGATGTCCGGCTTGTCAAACCCCATACCTAGCGCGGTAGTAGCTACCAGCACCTTGCAGCGGTTCTCGAGAAGCGCAGCTTCCTTGCTTTCCCGATCGTCGGAACGTCCCGAATACGCCAGCGCTTCAATACCCTCGGACCTCAACCACTCCGCTAGCCGTTCAGCGTCACGAACTGTAAGCACATAGACGATTCCAACGCCGGGTAAACGTGGGATGTGTTGCGCCAGCCAGGCAAATCGTTGTTCGCGATGCGGTAATTTCCAAGTTTGCAGCCACAAACTATCCCGCGCCAAAGGTCCACGATGAACCCGCAACTTCGCGCCCAGCTGAAAGCGGATATCCTCGATCACCCTGTCGTTTGCGGTCGCAGTGGTCGCAAGCACGGATACATTTGGGGGCAAATTGCGTACAATCCGACCAATGCGTCTGTAATCCGGACGGAAATCATGCCCCCAGTCTGAAATGCAATGCGCCTCATCGACAACAAATAAGCCCAGTCTGCCCACATTCGGCAGCAGGTGACGAGAAACAAAATCCCCGTTCGCCAAACGCTCCGGGGAGATCAGCAGGACGTCGAGTTCATCCTGACGTAGTTTTGTGAATACTTCGTCCCACTGCTCTGTGTTGCTCGAATTGATAGTCCCGGCGGCAATACCGATACGCGAAGCCATCGCGATCTGATTCCGCATCAAGGAAAGTAGTGGGGAAATTAAGAGGGTGGGACCGATACCGGAATCACGCAGCAACCTGGTCGCCAGAAAATACACCAGGGATTTCCCCCAGCCCGTGCGCTGAACCACAAGCAGGTGGGCACGCTCTTCAACAAGCGCTGCTATAGCTTCCCACTGACCATCGCGGAATTCTCCCGATGGATCGCCGAGAAACTGTTTCAGGTATTGACTGGACTTCTCGCGCAGGGACGAGTTCATTGGGCCTCGCCCTTCTATATCCTGCAATAATTATTACGAACATGCCTGCTACGACAGCCGCACCGGCATGATCAGCATCAGGAAATCCTCGCCTTCGTTCTCAATCGTCGGCTTGACAATTCCCGCCTGCTTGGAACCACCGAGATCGAAACGAACATCTTCGGTGGTAATATGTTTCAGCAAATCCAACAGATATGACGCATTGTATCCAATCGTCTGCGGCTCGCCTTCGTATTTGGCCGCGATCTGTTCACGACCCTTGCCGCCTAATTCAATGTCTTCAGCAGTGATCTCCACCTTGTCAGTTTCGAGGTTGAGTACCACCTGACGATTGATCGGGTTAGCGAAGATCTGCGCACGTTTCAACGAACGCACCAGCTGATCGGTAGATACAAACATCCGGTTGTTATTCTCGCTGGGGATAACACTCTCATAATGCGGATAACGACCCTCGATCAAACGACTGTACAGGATAGTGTCAGGCAATTTCACCTGGATCTGATTCTCGCCGATTGCGAATTCAACATCCCCGGCTTCCGGTAGATTGCGACGAATAATATCCAACGCTTTCACCGGTATGATTAATTCATGCTCGCTCTCACTCTCGAACTTCTGATCAATTATTCGTACCAGGCGATGACCATCCGTTGCTACAGCACGCAGTTCATGTGAACGAATCTGAAAGAACACGCCTGTTAAAGCTGGACGGAGTTCGTCGCGTGAGACCGCAAACACAGTTCTGGTAATGATTGATAGAAACTTCTCCGCCCCAAAACTGATGGTCGTCGCGCCTTCAAATTCTGGCAATGCTGGAAATTCCTGTGCGGATGACCCTAGCAATTGATATTGACCAATCTCAGTCTCAAGATGAAGATGATTATTCTCATCCACATCGCAGGTAAGTACTAAACCTTCCAATTCACGGACGATGTCCTGAATCTTCTTGGCCGGAGCAGTAACAGAACCGTCACGTTCTCCATCAACTTCTAATTCAGTTACTACGGAAACCTCGAGGTCTGTCGCGACGATACGCAACATATTACCCTCAAGATTGAATAACATGTTAGATAGGATTGGAAGGGTGGATTTCGTCGGTACCGTTGGGGCGACTCGATTTAAGGCTTCGAGAATTCTGTCTTGAGCGACACGGAATCGCATAGTTTTCCTCGGGCTGATCAGGAGTAATACACTCCTGGTCTTTTAAAAGTAATAGAGAGTATAACTCTCGGTTGTGGTTGTAGGCTTGTGGATTGAGGGGATAATACTTCAAAATATTGTGCAAGACAAACAATATCTTGTTTTTCCACAACCCCTCATCTTGTGGATAGTGAGTGCAAATGAGAAGTGTTTATGCACTCAAATCCACTCTCATTTCAAAGGTACGAGAGATATTAAACTATCATTCACACCCAATCCACACTTCTCACTCACACCGGTGGATATCTCCTGTCGAAACGAGGAAACCGCACCCCAAGCGTCGCAGGAACTCTCAAGTATACGACACTGGAAAAGCACGGTCAATGGACTATGTGATCTATACTGGCGCCGCGTGGACCAGTAGAGGTGGAAAATAGTATCGAAAACCCTATTCGTCCTCGCTCTCAATTCGACGTATCAGGCCGGATATTTCAGAAGCAAACACGTCATCACCCTCAATCCACTCGTTGACACGGTCGCGTGCATGCAAAACTGTGGTGTGATCGCGTCCGCCAAAGTTAGCACCCACTTGCTTCAAGGAGAAATGACAAAGACGCAGCGTCAATGCCATCGCAACCATGCGAGCACGTGCGATCGGTTGAGTACGAATCTTTGCCAGCAACAGATCTGGAGCAACTTGATAATGAGCGGCTACCACCTGTTGAACTTGGTCCACACTGATCCGTCGTTCCTGATTGTTGATGAGATCATGCAAGGCCTTCTTCGCGAGTTCGAGGCTGATGTCCATACCAGTAAGACTGGCATGAGCCATGAGGCGGATTAAAGCGCCCTGCATTTCCCGAACATTCTTCGTGAAACGAAGAGCCAGATACTCGGTGATCTCTTTTGGAAGTATAAAGCCTTCATGTTCTGCCAAAGTCTCGATGATAGCGACACGCGTGTCGAAATCAGGAGGCCCGATGTCGCAAACCAAACCCCAACCGAAACGGCTGACCAGTCGCTCGTCAAGACCATTCAATTCCTTCGGCGGTTTGTCCGAACTCAGCACGATCTGCTTGCCAGCCTGGTACAAATTGTTGAAGATGTGGAAAAACTCCAATAATGTCCGGTCACGCCCAACTAGAAACTGAACGTCATCCATCAACAATAAGTCAACCGAATGGTACCTGGCGGAGAATTGGTCGCCACGGTTGGTCTTGATGGCCTCCACAAACTCCTTGGTGAATTGCTCGCTGGAGATGTAGCGGACCTTCATTGATGGATTGTTCTGCTGAACAGCGTTTCCAATCGCCTGTAAAAGATGAGTCTTTCCAAGACCAACGCCGCCGTAAATGAGAAGCGGGTCGTATGTCGTCTTGCCAGGAGATTTGGCAACTGCAAGAGAAGCCGCTCGAGCAAAACGATTAGGCGGACCCTCAATGAACTGAGTGAAGGTGTACCGAGGATTCAACCCATTGGCAGATCCTACCCCATTAGTATGAGCGACGCCACCATCACCGTTAACCTTAACCAGATTAGAGGCAGGCACCGGCTCAGCCTCATAGTCTGCTCCCGATGTGGAAGCCAGTGTGTACTGTAGTGCGCTGGAGTTACCCAGTCGCTCCTCAATCACGCGATCAAGAAGCTTGGCGTAATGGCCCTCGATCCATTCGAAATAGAATCGACTCGGAACCTCTACGACGAGCGTCTCGCCATTGGATTGAAAGGCTTTTAATGGCTCAAACCAGGTGCTATACGCTTGGCTGGGCAGTGATTGCTGCAGATCGTCAAGTATGGGACGCCATGCGATATCGGCTTCGCCAGTACCTTCTTGGGGCGTGGGTTCGGTCAGTAAACGTCTGGCCGAAACTGTCATTGTAGACTTCCCGTGGTGTAGTTGCTGTGAATGTGGATAACATTGCAATAAATGCAATAATCCCTGAAAACTAGGGGATTTATAGCGACCTCCCCCTGTGGATAAGATGTGGAAAACACTATTTTATAATGAGTTACGAGCCCGAGCGGGATCGCGTGGACGCAAAATAGAGCAGTGCTGCAATTGAGTCAAGTACTTTGATTCAACTCTCCAGTTTAATCTCTCATTATTGCTCTGGAGATCTCCTCGAATGAGAAGGGGGGTGGCAGGCTTCCTCTCCATCTCTTCCCTCGACATGGATACTCAATATGCTGATCAGTAAAGTATCGTTGTCTCCACAGGTTTGCAACCCAATGCCTGGTTTGGCATCATAACAATATTGAGTGGTGAAGAAAGAAGCGGATCGAGTAACCCAAAATCAACTTTTAGTGAGCCGCATCTTGCGAACCACCGTGTAATAGTGTTAACTAATTGGCAATCGGTTGCGTCCCCCTGAAGGAATGACGAAATAACTGTCGACATCGCCCAAATGTTGTAGCCACGACCTCTCCAAGAGTATTAAATCAAATTGAAGGCAGGAATTGTAGAGAATGGGGAACTTATTAGCGTTAGTGGAAATTAAAAGAGAAGGCGTGGTTGTTAAGGCGACTTCTCCGTTTGAAGAGAGGGAAGTACCGGGGTCTTCACCAGAAGATTGATTGATGTACAAAAACCATAAAACGCAACAAGGAAGAACGATGCAAGAAAAGTTAGAGAGTACGTTAAAAAAAGTGGGGAATCGACAAGATCTGGCACAAGCACTGATGGAGTATGTACGAGCGGAATTTGGCGGCGATCATGGTTTGTTGCTTGAGCTTGAAGAAACGACTGGTAGTTTGCGTGAGATCGCATCCTTTGGCGAAGTAGAGGAAATGCTGAACCAGGACATGCGAATCTTTATGCAGTATGCCACCGACCATCCGACTGATCCAGATAGCGTGGTGGCAGCTCCAGTAGCAAAGGACGTGAGAAAGCTCGCTGCACGGAAAAGCGTTCGTCGGGATATGACAGAAAGTGTACTCATTTTCCCGCTAGCTACTGGCGAAAAGGCCATGGGCGCTGTCTATGTTGGCAGCAAAGGTGAAAAGGCTGTCAATTTCAAGAAGAAGAAAGCGGAATCTTTCTTCAATGTAGGACGTGTTATCGGACATCTCATCAATCTGGATCGTACGATCAACCGTCTGAATGTGCAGGTTAGAAACCGTCAGGCTGAAGAAGAAGTCGATGTGCCGTTCGGCGAGCTCGTAGGTTCGAGTGCCGAGATACAGCGTGTGCGCAGAGCATTGGAATTGGTTGCTGACATTGACATTCCGGTGACCCTGATTGGAGAAAAGGGTTCTGGAAAGTGGATGGCCGCAGAAGCCCTGCACAAAAACGGATCCAGGAAACGCAGCCCGATTGTGCAACTGCCATTGGCCGATATTCCGAAGGAGATGCACGGCAGCTACATATTTGGTAAGTCTCCTAACGCTGAAAACACACCTGCCCGCGGACGTCGCGGTGCTTTGAGAGATGCCAAAAGCGGGACTCTGATCCTGGAAGATATCGACCTGCTCAGTGAAGATTTGCAGATTCGGTTGGCGCGTAGCCTCGATAGCGGTCTCGCGACTCTTGATGGCGAGCGCGAAGAGTACCCGGTGAACTTCCGACTGGTGATGACCACCACCAAGAATCCCAGCGAACTGTTTGAGGATGGCGTGCTGGTTCGTGACTTCTACCTGAAGATCATGCAGTTCCCGGTATTGTTCCCGCCACTCCGCCAGAGAATTGAAGATCTGCCGGTCCTCGTCGACTACTATGTCGAAGAAGCGTCAGTAACATTCGGCAAAGTAATCAGCAACGTGAACAACCAGATCTTTGACTTCCTGGGAACCCACAATTGGTTGGGTAATCTGGATGAGCTTGAGAAGGAAATCCGTCAGGCTGTGCTCCGTACTCCAGACGGGGGTGAGCTTTGCACTTCACATCTCAGCGTCCATCTCATCAGCAGGCGCGAGCCTGCCATGGTCGATACCGGCGAAGGTACGCTCAAGCAGCGTATAGCGCGTATCGAAAAGCGGATGATCATGGATTCGCTGGAAAAGAACAAGCACAACCAGTCCACCACAGCTGACCAGCTGGGACTGAGCCGTCAGGCTCTGATCAACAAGCTGCACCGTTACGGCATCGAAACAGGCCGCAAGTACAAGCGGAAGATGCGTGAGATCGAGGAACGGGCAAAGATGGAAAATGCTTGACAAACTGACTACATGTCACACTCCCAACGCCGCAGGTTTTCAATGCCTGCGGCGTTTTTCACTCACGCATTTTCATGCACCTGATTGGGGTGTGTACTGAGTGACCGCTGATCGGATCAGCAACAGATGTAGACATTTTGGATGGACTCAGGTGAGGAGAGGGGTGCTCGCAGTCCGGATTTGATGAATTAAGCGCCGCGTTCCAAATGCCATCTCCAACAGACGCCATTCTCGTTTGAAAACAAACCATGGGAACAGTTTACTTCGTATGTTTCTTCAGGGCGGCCTCTATGGAGAAGCGCTCCCACATAACAGCCGATTCGAAATCAGCCAGCAACTGTGAACTCGAGGCGGCTTGGGTTAGCGGATGGAATCGTCTAAATTCCCGCATCTATACCCTGGACCCGACCTGAAACACGATACGAGTGTTTATTCAGGCACGGGAATCGAAAAACGAACGTTTGCTTGAGCTCAGGCAATTCTTCGGCCCTGAGGGAGCTCCATCTATGTTTCTGATTCCGATTATCTTCGTTCCGCTGTTGTATATCCTTGCAGTGACCCTATTTAACGCTCTCTCATCACCAATGCTGAAACATGGCTACCGTCCACGATCAACACCGCGAGTTTCTGTTCTAGTACCAGCCAGGAACGAAGAAATCACTTTACACGAATGCCTGCAGGGACTGCGTGCGCAGAACTGGCCGGATTATGAAATAATAGTACTTGACGACAATTCGATTGATGATACCTGGTCGATTATCGAGCATCACGCTAAAGCGGACTCACGGGTTCGAGGTCTGCGTGGATCCGACATCCCGGAAGGCTGGGTTGGAAAGACCTGGGCCTGCCAGCAACTGGTATACGAAGCAACAAGTGAAATTTTTATCTTCACCGATGCAGACAACCAACACGCACCCGATGCGATCCGCAATACTGTCGGATGGATGCAAGCCAAACGTCTCACATTTCTAACCGCATTGCCCCAGCAAATACTTCGCAGCTTCGGGGCAAGGTTGATTCTGCCAACCATGGATTACCTCGTATACTGCCTGCTGCCCATGCGGCTCACTCTCTCCCTGCCCCAGAAAGAAATCTCAGCCGCCAGCGGCCAATGGCTGGCCATAACCAAGGAAACCTACCATCAGCTCGGCGGACACGCTGCGGTCAAGTCCGAGGTGGTTGAGGATATGGCGTTGGTCCGGCGAGCGAAACGTCAGGGCTTACGCACATTGATACTCGCTGGAACCGACTTGGTGTTCAGCAAGACCCACGAACGTCCTTCCGAGATCTGGCAGGGACTGCGCAAGAACATGTTTTACCTCTGTGGCGGATCACGAAGCATACTGGCCGGACAAGCGGGATTCATGTCAGCGGCAACAGTTCTTCCCTATTTCCTGCTGGCATTCAGTCGCACGCGGCCAATGGCGCGAAACGCTGTTATTCTGAACATGTTGACCAGGGCGGTACTCACTCTCAAATATCGTCACCCAGCCGAGTTGATTCTATTTCATCCAGTCGGGGTGCTCACACTGATCGGAATCGCAATTGACTCCATGAAAAACGGTGAGATTCGGTGGAAGGGACGTGTCATCAACCTGGTGAGTAATGTCAGCAAATCGCAGAGTTGATATTTTTAGTCCTGAGTCCTGAGACCTGAGACCTGAGTCCTGAGACCTGAGACCTGAGTCCTGAGACCTGAGACCTGAGTCCGAGTCCGAGTCTGGAGAATGGAGAAACCAATCAGGCCCGTGCTTGCTCGTCAAGCGCGGATTATCAAACGGTTAGCTTGATTTGATCCGGTTATCCAGATAACTCAGCTATGATATATGCCCCTGTGACCCGCCGTCTTTTTGGCGGTTCGCAGGGATCATTTAACGACTGCCCTGAGTCCTGATAAATCAAACAGGCACCTTGTAACTTGCCGATCAACCCTGCTATCGCTGTCGGCGGTAACAGGGGCATATTTATCGTCGGATAATCCACGACATAAATGTCGTGGGCATGATGCAACCCCAGCTGACCTGTGGACTGCCTTGCCACGCAGGGCAGGTTTCTCCTAACACTTCACCGTACGGGACACCAAGTATTACATAGTGCGGGACTCCCGACTTGACGTAGCAAGTCAGGCCACAGACCTATTATTTTTCGAACCACGAACCACGAACCCCGAACCCCGAACCAAAGCCCATCCAAAGAGAAAACCTCCGCTGCCAACGCCAACGGAGGTTGAAAAATCCAATCACAAATCTGAGATGCAAGGCCGGAATACTGGATTCCAACCTATCATCAGATTATTTCAAGTAAGTCACCTTCTCTGTCAACGTGCCAAACGGTGTCGTCAACCTCAACAGATACACACCACTGGTCAAATTGTTCGGCGTCCACGAGAAGCGCTGCGAACCAGCATTCATCATGCCGAACTTCTGTTGATCAACCTGACGTCCATCAACCGAATACCACACCGCTTTAACCTCTCCCGGTGAGGGAAGAGACATAGTCACTTCAACTGTCGGGTTGAATGGATTCGGATACACCGAGGTTATCTGGAAATCGCTCGGAATATTGGCCGACTCTTCTTCGTCCACAGAGGTCAACAGAATCGGGTCGGCGCGAACGTAAACCGGATCGTTATTGTCGTCCCAGATCTTGGCGTAGACATAATACTCCATCTCCCAGGTGTTCTGGCCGATATACCAGGCCAAGGTGTCAACAGTTTGGGTTACGTAGCGATTAGATCGGAAGAGCACACGTCTGAACTCCAGTCACACTGATATATCTCGTATGCCGTCTTCTGCTTGAAAAAAAAAATACAAAATAAAAAAAAAAAAATACAAATAA
>CAJVXH010000008.1 GCA_913009835.1 uncultured bacterium | reverse complement strand
GGTGCCTGTTTGATTTATCAGGACTCAGGACAGTCGTTAAATGATCCCTGCGAACCGCCAAAAAGACGGCGGGTCACAGGGGCATATATCATAGCTGAGTTATCTGGATAACCGGATGCGAGCAAGTCGGGATCATCCAAAGGTTGAATTGTCGTGTGGCTTATCCGAAGATCAACACCGAGATCCTTCTCGTACGTCGGAAAACACTCGACGCACGTCAGGATGACTCCCTCATTGAGGATGGCATGACAACACCCCAGCTGAGTTGATTGGATAATCGGTTGCACTCCAAGTACAGGCCTGTTTTCTCAGGACTCGGGACTCAGGACTGTCTGTATCACCACCACTGGCTGTGAGAAATCTGGTGAAACTCCTCACCTCGAACCTCGAACAACACCGCTCCCATCAAATCAGTACGAAACACTCCGGTATCAATTGCCACGATTCTCGTCAACACATCAGCAGCCGGGTGGCCATATTGGTTGTTAATTCCGCAGGATACGATCACCATTTCCGGTGTGAGGGCGTTCAACCATCTCGCTGAGGTTGAGCTGCGGCTGCCATGATGCCCAGCCATAAGCAGATCGATGTCCGGAAGGGTCTGGGTTCGCACCAGCTCTCGTTCCACCACATTCGGCGCATCACCCGAAAAGACCGCCGACACTCCCTCACATTCCCAAAGCCAGATCAAGGATTGAGCGTTGTCCGATTTGAGCGAATCAGCCTCCGGATTGAGAGGGTAGAGGCAGGTCAGCTTACCCCACGGTCCGGACAATGTCGCTCCGGAAGACGCGACACGAACGTCCGTGCCCGCCTCTCGCAGCGCTTGTATTGCGGCAGCTCCAGCCCGGTCATGTGATGTGCCTGGCCCAACCAACGCCGCTGAAACATTCACTTCCCGCACCAACTCCGGCACTGCGCCACAATGGTCAGCGTCACCGTGCGAGATGAGCATCAGATCGAGCTCACGGATACCTAGTCTCTTGAGTTGATCCACGGCAGTATGAGTGTAGCCTGATCCGGTGTCAATCAACACAGCCCGTTTGCCAGACCGGATCAGGACTGCATCTCCCTGCCCAACATCAAGGAACGCTACTTTTACCCGATCACTCTGCCCCTGCCACATTGATCCGAAGACGAGGATGACTGTCACCCCGACACCCACCAGCAACGAACCGCTCAACGGCTGTCTGACTATTCGATAAGTACCAATCAACACCAACACCAGGATAATCACCGCGATAACCGTCGCGGATAAGGGCAGGAAATCCAGGGTAGGAAGGTGTTGCGTGGCCATATTCGCCAGCCACTCAGTCGCCGCCAACAGGACATCCATAGAAGCGCCAAACACACCCGATAACCAGGGCCACCAACCGACGGCAACCATCGTCCATCCCGCTGAAAGGGCCAGAGTGACTGTCAGCAATGCAGGCAATGTGATCAATGGACCCAGCAAGGCGATCCGGCCGAAATGGGTGATGAGGATCGGTGCGGTGAACAACCAGGCGTATAGTGAGACGAGGAAAGCCAGTGCAAATCTCCGTGACCAGCGGTGGATGAAACGTGCGCGAGTTGTGGCGTACTTCCTGGTCGGAGCAGTGAGAGGCCCAAACTGCATGCTCGCATACAGTGTCCCGGCTGCACCCGCGAAACTGAGTTGAAAGCCAGCGTCATAAAGACCTTGAGGATGGATGAACAACAGCAGTAGATAGCTGATGGCTAGAATGTGAAATGGGTCGGTGTTACGTTGGATAGCACGCCCGATGATCGCCACGCTGATGATGATTGAGGCTCGAACCACCGGGGGATTGCCTCCGGTCAATGGTACCAACAGCAGGAGCAAAGGCAACGCAATCAGCGAGGTTATTCGTGGACCAAATCCCAGTCCCGATAGAACACTAACGGCGATCAAGAGCATCAACGCGACGTGCAATCCGGATATGGCGAACAAATGCATCAGACCTGAAAGAGCGATCCGGTCACGGAGGTCATTTTCCCACTGGGAACGATCTCCAATCAGCAACGCTTGTGCCAGCGGCTGAGTTGTGGGGGAGAGGTGACTTTGGATCAGATCGTTGATTCCCGCTCGCCAGTCGCCAACAATCTGTCTGGTCCATCCACCGAAAAACTTATTTATGCCCAATGGTTCAACGTTCTGAACAGATCGCAATCGAACGCTGACATTGCGGTTTTCCCAATAGCTGCGCCAATCGATGTCGCCGGGATTTCGTGGGCTGACGAAATGATCGAACCGGGCAATCATCCGCACTTCCTCGCCCGGTTGCAAGACGACCGAATCCGGCAAATACACAACCGCGCCCAGATCCAGCTCGCCGCCGTTATTCTCCACAGCCCACCATCGGTGCAGGCTCAGTCTGTAACGCAAACGGTCATCGTATCGCTCAACAGGTATGCGGACTGTTCCCTCAACCCACACCGCCCCCTCCGGTAATTGCGGCGGTGGGTGAGGGACGCCGTGTATCCAACCAACGCTGACAAATATGAGCATCAGCAACATTGTGCGGACTGATTCTGGAGACTTGAAGCGCAGAGAAATCCCCGTCAGCACCAACAAGCCAACGGGGATAAAAAGCACAGTCCAAGATAGGAAGTGATCGGGAGCGAGCAGCAGACCCAGTGTGAAGGCAATCGCAGCCAGTACTGTCGCACGCCCCGGCGGTCTCATCTCAACTCACTCGTTTAACCTTCACTATCAAACGGTCGGCGGCAGTGACCACGATCTCATCGCCTTCCTTGATGGGGTCGCCTTCCGCTTCCGCTTTCCAGTATTCGGCGCCAATCTTGACTTTACCGCGCGGATTGAGGTCAGCGACAGCTGTGCCATGTTCTCCAACAATACCTTCGTTGCCTGTCGCCACCTTTCTGCCCTGCGCCTTTATACCCAGGGTTAAGGCGAAGACGAAGAAGAGGACCGTGACGAGCACCGTGGGGATAATCACTCCCCATGAAACCTGTAAAGCAGGGACATCAGTGTCGATCAGCAGCACTGATCCCATTATCAAGGAGACCACGCCGCCGAATGTGAGAAATCCAAAGCTGGTCACATATACCTCCAACACAAACATGACAATTGCCAGTACAATGAGCAGCAGCCCTGCCCAACTGATCGGTAGAGTCTGTAGCGCGAAAAATGCCAGGACCAGGCAGATCACGCCAACAACTCCGGGTATGATCGCACCCGGATTGTAGAGTTCGAATATGAGGCCGTAAAACCCGATCATCATCAGAATATACGCCAGGTTCGGGTTGGCCAGGGTATTAAGGAAATTCTCACGCCAAGTCGGTTCGAACTCCTCAACATGAGCATTCATAGTGTTAAGGATGATCTCGTGACCTTCGACTTTGACGATCATCCCGTCCATCTGTTCGAGGAGATCATCCAAATCCACCGCGATATACTCGATCACCCCAAGCTCAAGGGCTCTGCTGGCAGTAATTGAGGCCGCTTCACGCACCGCTTTTTCCGCCCAGTCAGGGTTGCGATTGTGTTTTTCGGCCATGGCGCGCACGTTTGCGATTGCGTCATTGGTCACCTTGCGACGCATGGCTTCGGCATCCGATTGAGCTGCTTCGGTGGTATCGGTCGCGGTCGGAGAATCACCCATTCCCACTGGAGTTGCAGCGCCGATGTTGGTGCTGGGTGCCATAGCGGCAACATGAGCGGCCATGGTGATGAACACGCCCGCAGATCCGGCCCGGGCTCCGTCCGGCGCGACATAAACCACCACTGGAACCGGGCTGTTGAGAATGGCCTTGGTAATGTCGTGCGTTGACTCGAGCAGACCGCCCGGCGTATCGAGCTCAATGATCAGAGCGTCGGCATTGGCATCATCCGCACGCTTGATTGCACGCTTCAGAGATTGCGTCACCACCGAGTGGATTGCGCCCTCAACCTTGATCAGGTGGACCAGCCCGCGCGGAGGCGAAGTATCAGCCGAATCCGTGATAGTGGTATCGGCTACAACGCTGTCAGTCTGGCCATTCACTACCGCAAATGCCAGACATACTAACAGCAAGGTGAAAAACAGACGTCTCATGATTCTACCTCCAGACCGGCCAGTAGCAACACTTCAATTTCCTCGCGGGATTCGATCATCAAGGTACGAGCATCAAGATGAAATCCACCATCCTTAAGATACCCGATCAAAGGGACGTCCGCGAGCCGCAAATCAGTCTGCAATGCCTTCAAGCGCCGCTGCGATCCTGAAAAAACCAGCGCATGGCTCGGCAATTCCTCTTCCGGAAGACTACCGCCGCCGGTATAGGAAGTCGAAGGGCCAATTTCCAACCGTAAACCGGTATCCTCAGTTGCTGATTGAATCTCAATACTCAAGGGTTTCAGCCACTCTTCCAGTTCCTCAACGGAAGCGGTCAACATACGCCAGATTGGAAGTGATTGGGTGTGGGTTCCGGTGAGATATTCCTGCAATGTCGCCGACAGGGCAGCGAAGGTGAGTTTGTCCGGGCGAACGGCACGCATCAGAGGGTGCATGCACATCTTCGTGATTGTCGCGGTTTTGCCCACCACCAGACCAGCCTGCGGACCGCCGAGTAGCTTGTCGCCGCTGAAAGTGACCACATCCGCACCAGCTTCAACACTCTCCCGCACCAGAGTTTCAGACGGTAGCTGGGTCGTGTGAGCTGAGAGATTGTCCAACGCGCCACTGCCGAGATCATCTACAACCGGTATTCCGAACTCCTTGCCTAGCGCAACCAGCTCCGCCAGACTCGTTTCCTCAACGAAACCAATAACCCGGAAATTGGAGGGATGAACTTTCAGGATCATGCCAGTTCGGTCACTGACCGCAGCTCGAAAGTCCGCAATCCGAGTGCGGTTTGTCGAACCCACCTCCGTCAGTTTCGCTCCGGAAACACGGCAGATGTCCGGTATACGGAAGCTGCCGCCAATCTCGACCAGCTGGCCGCGGCTGACGATCACTTCTTTCCGTTTCGACAGGGCAGTCAGAGCTAACAACACGGCTGAGGCGTTGTTGTTCGTAACCAGCGCATCTTCGGCACCAGTCAACGCCAGTAGCGATTGTTTGACCAGATTGTGACGAGATCCGCGCCGTCCATTCTTCAGATCATATTCGAGAGTGGAATATCCCCGGGCGACGGCGTTCATCTCGGTAATCGCTGATTCGCACAGAGGAGAGCGTCCGAGGTTGGTGTGAATAACCACCCCGGTTCCATTAAGCACACGGCGCAACGGCGAACGGAATCTATCGTCCAATTGGGCGCAGGCCTGGCGTGCGAGGTCAGGGATATCAGGGATGATGGTTGAGTCATCCTCCATCACCAGCTGTCGGGTTTCATCCAGCAATTCACGGATGATATCGACGGCCAGAGGAGTAGAACGCCACTTACCCAGCGCTTCGTGCTGGAGAATTATGTCTACTTTGGGGAGGTCACGTAGACGGTTCTTATCCGGATTTATGGTAGTCATCGTGTTGCTTGAATGTTTGTTACCCGAGTAAGGTACTTGCCTGTCCTGAGTCTAGAGTACAAAGTACTGAGATATGAAAACAGGCCCGTGCTTGCTTGCAAGCGCGGGTTGTCCGTCGGTTTGGATGAAAAGTGATTGAGGACGGCGGATATTTCAAAGTGACGGTTATCCGCGCTTGCAAGCAAGCACGGGCCTGTCCTCCTCAGCCAACAGGGTCACCCAACCGAGTTACTCGTTGTCGTCTGATGAACCCATCTGGATCTCTTTCGCAGCGTCGGTGATAGCGCCAATTTTTACAGCATAACTGCTATTATTCTTGATGTCTTCATCGGTAACATAGTGTACGTCGAGCAACCTGTCAGTGCGGTATCCGGTGCGCAGATAATTCATTTCCGCCAGTGCCTGCGACCAACCGTCCAGCCAAAGATCGAGTTCTCCACGCTTCTCAACATCGTCTTCGATATGGAGTAGCAGATCAATGTCGCTACCCTGTGCGGCAGTCCCGTTCTTGGTGCTGCCGAAAATGTAGAACGCCTTGACTCCATACTGGCCAGGTTCAATATGGCTGGCGACTCGTTCCGCCATCCTGAAACGCCAACGCCAATGCCCCTCAGTGTTTTCGCCAGTGGGGAGATCACTGATGGATATGATCGGTTTCAGCTCTGGTTCGGTCCCCTGGGTGGACTGAGAAAACACCGCTAGAGCTTCTCCCATATCGGCGTTCATGTAAACCTTCAACACCTTATTTGCCACGCTGCGCTGAACATCAATCACCTTGACAACGTGCTCGAGATCCTTGAATTCAGGTGCCATTTCTCCAAGCATGTTGTATGATTGAGTCAGGATGCGCTCATTAAAAAAGTTGCTCTGTTCATCAGGATATAGAGGCAGATAGCGGATTGAGGCTTCGACCAGATCCTGGAAAAAGTGAGTGCCGAAGGATAGATCCGGTAGATAATTACCCTTCTTCCGTGCCACTTCGATTAACATCGCGGTGTTGTTGATTTCGCTATAGGTGACGCTGACACCGAGCTTGATGTCACCGCGACTGCCCCAACGTCCCGGACCCATCAGTATGAATTGACGCTTTGGCAGCAACTTGTTCATTTGCCCAACCGCACGGGCAACACGCTGCATCTGTTTCTTGTCTTCAAGTTCAGCGTAGGCTTCACCGTCAACATACACGATATACAGGATTTCCGGAACCCAACCATTGGAAATGTACTTGTTGGCTGAGAAGAGGATCGCGCTTTCAGGAATATCCTTGGGGATAGGCTGCGGACGAGCGTTGTCCCCGTGGCTCTGAGGACGGCATTGCAGCAAATAGAAATGCTTGCCATCATGGGCGAATTCAATATCTACCGGGTTCTTGAGATTCTCTTCGAGTGTGCTCAGTACAGCTTTCATGTGGCGAAGGAAAGGAGAATTGTGCATCAAACCTTCGAAAGTGACCGCATACTCCATGTTCTCGAAGTCCAGATCGAACAAACCCGGTTGACGCAGGCGATCCTCTTCTACAACCGAGACTATCTCGTTGATCCGCGGGTAGCTCTCGCCATGTTCCTTCAGAAACTCATCAATCGGTATAGTGACGAAATCGTTCTTATCAAAGTCGATTACGTCTATGTAACGTGGGGAATAGCGTACGTTTTCCTCAACAGTAGCATTTACACGCAGCGAAGGTTGGCCCGGAGCAGCCATAACGCAATAGTCATCACCGATACGATCGACAGCCCTGGTTCCGAGACCAGGAACCATACGAATCAATCCATCCTCACGTTTGATTCGTGGTGACCAACGGAACTCATTGTTGCTGAACGCTACCCCGGCGTATGCCGGTAGATAATAATGGCCTATTCGTGTACCCACGACCTCCTGGATCAGGATACCCATTTCCTCGTGAAAATCGAGAAGTCCACGCTCCGCCCGATACTCGATAGGATCTGCACCGAAAGTAGAGGAATACACTTCGGCTATGGCATCCTTCAACGCTTCCAGACGGTCTTGCTTCGTTCCACGATTGGCGAGGAAAAGGCTGATGTATTTCCCGGAGAACGCCGATCCCAAGCGGTCCTCCAACAAACTTGAGCTGCGCACGATGATCGGACTGTCACCAAAATCATCCAATGCCATCGACAAACCGGGTACTATCTCCGGCGGGAAATGAGAAGACTTAAACAGGTGAACGATGTGCTGATGTTCCTGTCGGACCTGTGCAATGTCCTTATACTTCTGCTCGGTGACTTCTTCCAGATTGTTGTGATGGAGAAAACTGTGCAGACCATCCGAAGTTATGTACCAGGTTTTCGGCAGCTTGATTTCGGCGAATTCAGGATGCTTGTCCACGTTCCGCTTCAGTATCCTCCAGGCGAGATACATCCCGGCACTTTTGCCACCAAGTTTGCCATGACTGTTGACTGGATGGATCAAACGGGGGATAAGCTGAATGAAATCCTTGATTTCGACATGGTCCTTGGCAATCTGGATGAATTCAAGCTGGTCGCTGAGGAAACGACGGACCATCGCTACTTTCAGACTTTTGCGAGTTGATTCAGGCAATTCAATCGTGTCAAGAGACAGATGGTGGAAACGACGGAGAGCATCGGAGATGTCTGATAGTGTGCTGTTGAGGTTGATCAAAGTTCGTACGAGGAAACTCGCCCGATCTTCCTGCATGTACTTCTGTACAAGATCCAATATTTCATTATCGTAGATGTTCTCTTCAGCGATGTTAAAAATCTCCTCGCTCAGAGTTAGAATGTCGAATGATTTTGAGTGGTTTTTGGGTCGATTCGGATCATCAACATCCTCTTCGGACAGATTTCCACTCGACCCCAGTTTGGCGAGGATCTTGTCGGCCTCTGGTATGCCCTGCCAGCAGAGATGGTTCATCATCTTGCGCGCAACAACGAGGAACAGCTCCTGATCGGTGCGACGTAACAGATCCACCACTACCCGCCAGGGGCCCTGGCTTTTCATGTCTTTGCGAGCGGTTTCCCAACCTCGAATCACCTTGCGCAAATGCTTGTGAAGAATGAAATGCCCAATGCGGTCTGCGATAGTGTCGAGCAGCTTCACTTCTTCCTTGAGGAATGGACCCTCATCTTCGCCAGGCATCTCACGAGTATAAAAGACTTCGATATTTCCGAGAGTGCGATCATGCACTTCAAGCGGCGAACGAAGCACCCACTTGGTGGCGCGCATGCCATCTGGGCAGAACACGTCGCTATCATAGGATACTCGTGCGAAGCAATAGTCCGAGTACTGGAAGGCAGGCGGAATTACACTGATCACCCCACGTAGCACTGTCTCGATATCAAGATCGCTGTCATTCAACAGCTCCTCAACTTCGTAGAGACAGTTTAGTTCCTTCGCCCGACCCTGCAGGGCTTCCAGCAAATGTTCGGCTGAACGGTTTAGCTTAGTCATTGAATACCACTCCACGCGCGCTATGATCGTCTGCCTGCTATACCATCCATCAAACCTTAAAGTAATTCAAAAATGCGCCAGGGACTGTAGATTAATACCAATTGATGAGAGATCAAATCAAGTTAGGATGGTACAGATTTGGTCAGAGAATTCTGCCCTGTGCGACTGATCTTACATCCGATACGCAAGCCCGATATACATCGAAACCGGCCAGCTGCGATCCGGATAATCATCATGAGGGTGATGCCCGACAAACAAGGATACCAGTCCAGCTTCCCGTTGCACCAACAAACTCAACCTTAGATCACCGCGATGCCGTAAGCGTACATCCGCACTCTCACGAAGCAGAAGCAAATCCCATTCCGCCCGCAACTCAATCAGCAGGGATTTATATACCGGCCACGCTCCCACCAGCAAGCCTTCCGCCTCACCCTGACGCAAGGGTTGGTTGCCCAGGATCTCAGCAGGGCCGCCGTGAATCATAGGGCCAGCGAAGACATATGCATCGAAACAGGAACGATTATCCTTCCAGGCACGATATGTGGTCGCAACCAGTGATTCGACAGGGGATACAGTGCCGAATCCAAACCCGACATTGGTGGAAAAGAAGCTCATCGGTGAACGGATGTCGATCTCGTGATAGCACCAGCGCTCCAGGTGAGAAAAAATGACAAATCGGTCTACAGGCCGCCAACGCCAGCTCAGGAATTGTCCGCTATCGATGTGACGGGGATTGAAAGGGGTTATCGAGCCGCTGTTGTCAAAACCGGCCGCCTGACGATACCCGGCACCGAACCACAGTGAGTGTCCATAGCCCTCGCCGATCTGAAAAAGCAACTCTGCGCCGTAATCCCATGTTGAAGTCGGATCCTTTTCGGTGTGCTGATATGCCCAGATCTGTCCGGTGGGGACCAGAGTCCATTCCCAATTTGAAGCCACTTCGAAAGATTTGGAGGAGGCGATTGCCGAGTTCAACAGGGCGATTATCCCCAGCAGCGTCGTAACGATCAACGTCAATTGATGTATCTTCACGGGTACGCTTCCCCTGTCATATTGGAACCGACGATTTCCTCACCTTACCTTGCGACTGTTGAAAAACGATACTGATTGGTGAATGTCATCCTGAACGAAGTGAAGGATCTCGCTGTTATCTCTTTGATAATAGACATACTACAAGATCCTTCACTTCGTTCAGGATGACGATCTATTAACGGTTTCAAGTTAATCAACAGTATCTACTTTGGTTAAAGAAACTACGAAAATCAACCCTCAGAACTCATGATTGATCTCGATCGTATCTACATGGAGATGGCGTTGCGTCTTGCCGAAGAGGCCGGACGTAACGACGAAGTACCCATCGGCGCCGTTGTGGTAAAAGACGGCAAGGTCATCGGAAAGGGGCGTAATCGAACTTTAGCCCTCAACGATCCCACCGCACACGCTGAGATGGACGCAATAACCGCAGCCGCGAATACAATTGGATCAAGGTATCTGAACGGGGCAACCATGTACGTCACTCTCGAACCGTGCCCGATGTGTGCCGGAGCGCTGTGGCTGGCACGGATCGACCGTCTGGTCTACGCCGCTCATGATCCCAAGGCCGGTGCGATTGAATCGCTCTATCGGATGCATGATGATCCAAGGCTCAACCACCGTTACCCGGTGACCGCTGGAGTGTTGGAGGATCAAGCCGCCGATCTGTTGCGCGATTTCTTTCAGAAGAAGAGGGGGAAAAGACGGGCTGCTGACTGCTGACGCGGGCTACAGAGAAAGAGAGATTATTCACTTCATTCAGAATGACACCCTCCTCATTCAGAATGGCGTAACTTAACCAGTATACCCATTTTGGATGAGCCAACATGGGTATGGTTTTTGTCAATACCCTGAATAATTTGCCGCTATTCCATCATTATCTCGATGAAAACCTCCTCACGTTGCTCATCCAGCCAATTCGCGTATTCCATATCCTGTTTCTCACGCAACGCCATCTTACTGATTCGGTCCCAATCTTCGATCAGATCGACCTCACGTTCATCAGCATGCTCGGTGACAGTCAGCAGATGTACGCCCACCCGCGAGGAAAACGGTTCGCTGACCTCGCCGACTTCTAGCGTCCGTGCGACCTGCTGGAATTGATCGGGGATGGTTTCCAGGTCGAACCAGCCGAGATCACCACCCACTCTGGCAGTCTCGTCATCATCCGATTCATCCCTGGCAATGCTCTCGAAATCCTCACCAGCCAATATCCGATCACGGAGTAAACGAGCACTCTCAACAGCGCGTTGTTCGTCGCTATCAGTCGCTTGCAACATGACGAGAATATGGTTGGTGTTGATCTTTTCGCCACGCCGCCAGTTGAGACGGATGATATGATATCCGAAACGAGTGCGGATCGGTTCGCTGATCTCACCTTCTTCGAGGTTATACGCGACGGTCTCGAAGTCGGGTACCAGGTCACCGCGTTCAGTTGTTCCGAGAAGGCCACCCTTGGCACCGGAAACTCGATCCTCTGAGAATTCCATCGCCAATGAATCGAAGTCGGCACCGCTGATCAGTAGCTGGAACAAGCTGTCGGCCTTGGATTTCGCCAGAGACTGAGCCTCTTCGGCAGGTTCAATCTCGATCAGGATGTGCGCGAGTCGTACACGTTCGGGCACCGAAGGAAATTCATCCTTGACATTATTATAAAAGTTCTGAACTTCGTCACGGGTGACTGAGGTCTTGCGAATCTGAACATTGCGGACACGTTCGATCAGGAGGCTGTTTCGTACCTGGTCACGGAATTCACGACGTATCTGGCGGATTGGCTTTCCGTAATAATCCTCAAGCGCCTCTTCACCACCGACCTCGCGCGTGACTTGGGCGATTCTATCGTCCAAAGTTAAATCAACCTGCCGATCCTCAATTACGATGTTGGTGTCCGATGCGGCAATCGAGAGAAGAATCTTCTGGTTTATCAGCTCGGTCAGCACCCTGTCCTGAAGCTCGGTGATGCTCTCCTCGGTTCGGTATGCCTCTCGATTACGGAGGACTATGTCCTGAACGTACTGGAGTACCTCTGATTCAAGAACGATCTCATCATCAACGACGGCTATTATCCGGTCCACAACCTGCATGTCCTGCGATTGAACTGTCGGAACCAGCAGTGCCAGTAAAAGGATGATGGTTATTATACGAAGGTGCTTCACGTGGCTACTCCTGTGTGGACGTGGTATCAGTCCCAGTCTCAGTACTGTCCGGGGCAATTTCTGTTTGCTGGACGGATCCGCTTTGGTCATCATCGAAACGAATACGAACCAGCCCGCTCTGCCGTGCTTCTCGACGCAAGGCTTCTATGTACTCTAACCGCAGACGGCTGCGCTGCTCTGCGATCATACGTGCTTCAACCAGTGGCTCGATCTCTTCGAGGGAACGAGGTCTGCCAGCACGTAATCGTTCCACCAGCTTGATAATGAGGTACTCTCCCTGATACTCCACAGGCAGGCTGGAATGTCCAGAGCGGAGAGGCTCAATGGCTTGAGCAATCTCTGATGGGAGACGATCCACACTCAAGTAATGTAGAGTGTCGATTCGATTCAATCCCATCTCCTCCCGCATCTGGGCAGCAGATGAGGACTGGTCAAACCCTTCTCGTAGTCGCCATGCCTGGTTACGAGTGTCGACTCGAGCAATAATGAGGCTGACCTCATTGGCCACACGGGTGTACTCGCCAGTGTGATCCTTCCAGTAATCAACAATCGCCTGAGAACTTGGAGTTTCAACGAGGATGTTCGCATCCATGAGGCGGGATACCAGGACATCGGTCTCCAGATCGCGCATACGTCTAAGGAATTCAGGGTCTCGATGCAATTCCTGCTTATGAGCTTCATGGAGCAGGAGCTGAGTGTCAATCCACTGGTTGACGTAAAGAGCAATCTCTCGATCGCTGGTAGTATCTATGTCCATCGAAGCCAGATCAGCGACGATGTCGTCATGAGTTATCCAGTGTTCCCCAACAACGGCGAGAGCATCGGCGGGCGGCTCACTATCCAGCAGTTTGCAACTGGTGAGAATCGCTAAAAGAGAGACGGCCAGCATCAGGCCGGCCGTCTTCATAAGGTCTTTGGTATCAATGCCCTGAAGGATCACTCGGATCCTCAACTTCATCAGCCCAGACAATATCAGGGAAAGCAACTTTGATAACGTCTCGCTGGACTGCATAGTCGATCGCAGATTTCAGGCTATCCATGTAGGTAGCCTGGCGATCTTCCCGAGCCCAGGTACGCCAATCGACGTTCACTTTGTCGCGAACGTTTTCAAAATCATCAGCCCTCGGCTCTTCCTTGGAGATGACCTTGAACAGAGACCATTTGTCCTGCACACGAATCGGACCAACCAGTTCACCGATTTCGGCTTTTGCGGCAGCACGCCCAATGGCACCATGCTGGGTTTTACGAATCGGGCCGAAAATGCCTTCCTTCTCAGCAACACCCGGACGGATTGTGTTCTCGACCGCCAAATCTTTCAGCTTATAATCACCACTGTCGACCAGAGTTTTGATGCTGTCTGCCAGTTCGCGTTCCTTCACGAGAACTTCGATCAATGTGTACTGGGCATCGAGCAGGTAATCCTCAGTGTTTTTCTCATAGAAAGCCATCAGGTCTTCGTCAGTAGCTTCTGGCAGAGTGCTGTTCTCCTGGTTGACAATCTGACGGATACGAGTGTCGGCAGCAAATTTCGCCTGATCCATCACCTCCGGCAGACTCAGAAAACCGCGCACCTCAGCATCACCCGGCAAAAGAACCTTCTCAGTGATATAGTTCTGAGTAATAGCCTTCACCATTTCAGGATCTTCAAACTTGCGATTGCTCATTTGCTTGTTCACATAGGGACGCAAGTCGCTGGCAAGAAACTCACCCTGGTCATAGGTGACTAACACAAGCTGAAGTTGCTCTTCAGTGAGGAAGCTGAATGGATCCGCTGCTGGTTCCTTGGCGTCAAGGACATTGAAGACGGTGGTGATGTTGTCCATCTGGAATTCAACCTGTCGTGCTTTTTCAAGCTGGAATACATATTCCCGTGCGGCATCCATCAACTCCTGGCCATGATCACGCATAACCAGCTGCTTGATGCGGTCATGATCCTCTTCATATGACGGACGATCGGGTACCGGACGAAGCGCGTGAACGAAGAGCAGGTGCCAGCCGAATGGTGAGTACACAGGCTCTGACATGGTGTTGGGAGTAGTGCTGAAGGCAGTGTTTTCGAACGATGGGACCATGTCCCCGCGACGGAAGAATCCCAGATTTCCACCTTCTGAAGACTCATCTTCGCTGTATTCACCAGCAGCTGTTGCGAAAATGGTACTGTCAATGGTTTCATGAGCTGCGATCAGATCCGCACGGATCTTGAAAATAGCCTCCCTTGCGGCCGAGGAATCAGTATCCTCATCAACTCTGATCAGAATGTGGGAAGCGTTGACCTCATTCGCGTCAGCATCATACAGCTTTCGTATCTCGGATTCCGGAACCAGAGAATCAACAATCACTCGCTGATAGAGCTCGCCAATAGCTGCCATCGAACGTGCTTCTTCGTATGCGGATAGAACTTCAGGACGGTTGGAGTAGCCTTTGGCTCGCCCATCTGCAGCAACCAGTTCTGCCTCGAGAACGGTCTGGACATAATCTTCCATGGCGGCACGAGTCTGTGTGGCGATCATCGTCTCACCACCAAATCGGCGGAAAGCCATATCGCGGAAATCATCAACGGTCATCTCATCACCATCGACGACCATCACGACGTCTTTCGGCACTTTCTGTCCACAACCCCAGATCAGAGCCATCATCGTAACGGCAATAAACAGCAGCATCAACTTGGTTTTCATCGGATTTCCATCTCCTTAGATCGTCTTCGATTCTGAGCGAAGACTCAGCGTGACTCCCTGAGAGTCGCGTTGGACTATCAAATGACCCAGAACTCCCCGCATAAGGGATCAAAGTTTTTCCTCTATCGTCTGTCACTGAAGGCGGGAAGGTAGTGCCATGCCCACCCCGTTGCAAGGCTAAAATACCTCCATGACGAGTGGTACCAACATATACTTCTCTATCCCAACACAGTTTCCACGGGCTCTCCCCTTATCACTATATTCAACAATGGATCGGCGGACCACCCGCCAGACAAGTTCAAACTTGGAGTTTGTCCATGCCACGCTGTGGGTTACTGTCACTTCTGAGTTGCATGTTCATCTGTAGTCTGTTCGTGCTGCCATCATCTGCCCAAACCCAGGAACCGGCATCCGCACTTGAGATGCAGGAACTGGTGCTCAATCCTACCGCCGGAACCCTGAAGCAAGCGCAGTATGGTCTGGACATGCGTGTGGCCGGCGATGGAGGCCTGCAGGCAGGGCTCGGAGTGGGACTGTTTCACCGGTTCATGTTCGGCATCTCCTACGGTGGACAGCATGTACTGGGGTATAAGGAGCTCGATGGTAACGAATTACCGGGAGTCACGGTCAAGTATCGGATCATCGAGGAGTCCATGACACTGCCCGCCATCACTGTTGGTTACCAGATGCAGGGGTATGGACCGTGGTACATGGATCAGAAACGTTACCTCTATAAGGCGCCGGGAGCATATGCAGTAGTTTCGCGGAATTTCCGTTCAGAGTATGGAGGCTTCGGCATTCACGCTGGGATTAACTACAACACTATCGAAGTGCAGGAACAACGGGGCTGGGATGGTTTCATGGGAGTGGACTTCAGCCTCAACGAACAGTTGACATTCGTTGCCGAGTATGACCTGGCACTCGATGATAATATCGACGGAGACGGATTCGGCGAGGGTGAATTCGGTTATCTGAACGCGGCCGTTCGATTCTCGTTCGCCAAATCTTTAGCGATTCAGTTTGATGTGTACGACTTGCTCAATACCAGCGTTGAGACACAAGGTATGGGGCGCTCGTTGAAAATCGTGTACGTTGAAGCCTTTACGCTCTAGTTCACATGAATGCGGTTACGTTCATGCCCCAGACATTTATGTCTGGGATTATCCAAAGGTCAACGCCGAGATCCTTCACTTCGTTCAGGATGACGCTCTCAGGCGGATGACGCGATTTCGTGCCCCAGACATTTATGTCTGGGATGAAATGCAGGTCAACGCCGAGATCCTTCACTTCGTTCAGGATGACGCTCAGGCAGGATGACGCTCAGGCGGATGACGCTCTCAGGCGGATGACGCGATTTCGTGCCCCAGACATTTATGTCTGGGATGAAATGCAGGTCAACGCCGAGATCCTTCACTTCGTTCAGGATGACGCTCAGGCAGGATGACGCGATTTCGTGCCCCAGACATTTATGTCTGGGATTATCCAAAGGTCAACGCCGAGATCCTTCACTTCGTTCAGGATGACGCTCAGGCAGGATGACGCTCAGGCAGGATGACGCGATTTCGTGCCCCAGACATTTATGTCTGGGATTATCCAAAGGTCAACGCCGAGATCCTTCACTTCGTTCAGGATGACGCTCAGGCGGATGACGCTCAGGCAGGATGACGCTCAGGCGGATGACGCTCAGGCGGATGACGCTCAGGCAGGATGAGTACGCCGACCACTTCAAGTAATTCGAGTAACGGACTCAGTAATTCTGGTATCGGACACCATGATGAAAGCTCTTTTATCAACCGCACTGACTGCCTTGATTCTTTTAACAGTCACCCTTCCGATGAGTTTCGCCGGTGAGATCGGTGTGTACAACAGTTTTCTCGCTGCTGGCTCTTCAATAAACACCGCCACCGCTAACAGCATGCTGGTGCTCGACGATGGCCTGCTCAGCATGTGGAGCAATCCAGCTGGAATGATTGTCGACCGTCACCAGATATATGCCGATGGGACAATTAGCGGAGCCTACAGCACCCAATCAAAGGTGAACTCATCCGGTGCTCAAGCCGGTGTGGGTATGATAGGCTATCTCTACAGCTTCTCATCAAGCGTGTTCGCGCTTGGGTATGCACCCCGGAATGTTCTGAACGCCAGTGCAGATTTCAACCGTGTCGGAGAGATCCGTAACAGTCAATCATATTCAGAGATTACCGCATCATACGCCCGTCGTTTCGGGAGAGGTTTATCCGCCGCTATCAGCGCCGGACCGATTATCGGCAAGGGGAAAACGGGCGCAATCATCAACCCGGCAGACCGGGATACCCTATACAGTCCTCAACTCTGGTTTGTACGAATTGGAATCAAACAGAAATATGAAATAGTGAGCTGGGCGGTGTCGGTGGAGACTCCTGCGATGGGTAAATTCACCGTCGAGCGGCCTATCAATGTCGGCTATCAGAGAAACAAGATCGACATTGACTATTCCGGTGCGCTGGGGCTGCGTGCAGGTGTAGGATGGGATCTGGGCAGGTTCGGGATTGAGACGGATGTCCTGTATTACAACATGGACATGGTCGAGGTGGATGGTGAAGGGGCCGAATTCGAGTCTTCATTGATGAGTGCTGGTGTTGCCGGGAAAATGCAGATCAACGAAACTATCGGCCTGCGAACAGGTCTGCGCATGAGGTTTCAGGATCCCAACGACCAGACATTTGCTCAATTCGGCTTTGGCGGATCATATATACTCAGTCCGGAACTGACAGCGTACGGCTCCTTTGGCATGATGTTCCCCACCGGGGACGCAACAGACACGATGCTGTCTGGGGATTTACGACCGATGACGGTTCGTCTGGGGATTATCTATCACAGCGAACCGGAGTGAATGTAGAAAGGGAGTAATGATGTTCCGAGTGGATCTGCGCAGCGACACAGTGACCAAGCCGTCGAAGGAGATGCGGCGGGTGATGGCGGAGGCCGAGGTTGGGGACGATGTATTCGCCGAAGATCCGACGGTTCGAGCCCTGGAAGAACGGGTGGCGGATTTGCTGGGCAAAGAAGCTGGGATATTTGTTCCCTCCGGCACTATGGCAAACCAACTCGCACTCGCGGTCAATGCTGAAACCGGTTGCGAAATATTTTGTAGCGAAAAAGCACACATCTTCAACTACGAGGCGGCGGCCACCAGCGTCATCGCACGCGCGCAATTATGGCCGATGGCAGGCGACAGGGGAGTGTTCAGCCCGGAAGAGGTTGAAGCACGCATCCGTCCAAAAGATCACCATTTCCCCCCTTCCCGCATTATCGAAATTGAGAACACAACGAACGGCGGAGGTGGATTCATCTGGCCATTGGATACCATTGCCGGACACCGAAAGCTGGCGGACGAGCACGGAATGTTCATTCACATGGATGGTGCCCGACTCTGGAATGCGGCAGCAGAATCAGGCGTTGAGGAGCATGTCTGGGCGTCTTATGCCGACACGGTCTCCGTCTGTTTCAGCAAGGGATTGGGCGCGCCGATTGGAAGTATGGTCGCGGGGACAAAAGAGTTCATCAATGAAGCGCACCGTTGGCGGAAACGGCTCGGTGGAGGCATGCGTCAGGCGGGGATTGTCGCTGCCGGGGCGTTGTATGCCATTGAAAATAATAGACAACTCTTGCGTGATGATCACGCTCGCGCAAAGCGTCTGGCAGACGAATTAAACAAATACGATGTGATCGAAGTGGATATGGATGGAGTGCAGACCAACATCCTCTGGTTGAGTTTCCAGGATGAGTCTGCCCTGGAGATGATGGATAAACTCGCCGAACGGGGAGTCGGCACGATTGCCTTTGACAAGCATCGCATGCGCCTGGTCACCCATCTTGATGTCGACGATGCAGGTATCGACGAGGCGTTGCAAATCTTCCATGAAATAATTTCGGCAAGAACATGAGCACGTTTGTTCTCATCATAGCATTGACCATTTCCCTGGTCACCCTGGAGAGGTTGCTGAAGCTGTTGCGGAAGATGAGCGATGGGCTGGATGATGATATCGAATCCGTGGGAAAGCGTCTTGAGGATCTGGAAACACAGATGGAGGCGCTGGAAAAACTGGATTCGGAAGAGGAGTAACTGGCTCAGCACACAATCATCATGGGGCATACTCGTCATCATCATGGGGTATACTCGTCATCATCATGGGGCATACTCGTCATCATCATGGGGCATACTCGTCATCATCATGGGGCATACTCGTCATCCTGAACGAAGTGAAGGATCTCGGTGTTGACCTTATTGCAACAGTGTAGGAAAAGCCAATACAGGCAAGGATAGTGTCATCCTGAACGTCATGTTCGTCGCTCTGAACACTAAATACGTCATCCTGAACGTCATGTTCGTCGCTCTGAACACTAAATACGTCATCCTGAACGAAGTGAAGGATCTCTCATTGATTTTGGTAAAATAATATGCCTTCAATCCGCCGATTCTACGTCTATATCCTCACTAACAAAACGCGAGGTCTTTACATCGGCATGACCAATAATCTTCATCGACGAATGGAAGAACATAAAAACGGTTTGGTCGAAGGTTTTGCCAAAAAATACCGGATGGACCGACTCGTTTACTATCAAGAGTTTCCGACCGCAATCGATGCGATCAAAGCAGAAAAGACCCTGAAGGGTTGGCGGCGAGAAAAGAAAATCAACTTGATTGAAGAAGGGAATCCGGACTGGGATGATTACGCTATTTCATTGCCGTTCGGTAATGATTTATAGAAGTCAAAAGAGAGATCCTTCACTTCGTTCAGGATGACGATGAGTCAAAAGAGAGATCCTTCACTTCGTTCAGGATGACAAACGCTTCGTTCAGGATGACGTACTATGACTGATACCACACCTGACGGTCCGAGATATGACTGGCCGTTCCTCGGAGAAATCGCACCTGGCGACCAGCTGGACACCTTTCTCGTCGTGCGCAAATCTGAGCTGCGCACCACCCGTGACAACAAACCATACCTGCTTCTCGACCTCGCAGATCGTACCGATCACATCAAGGCAAATCTGTGGGATGACGCGGAGACCTTTCAGAAAGCACTGCCCGTCGGGACCATTGTCAAGATTCGCGCTACCCCGCAAGAATACCAGGGCAAGCTGGAATTGAAGCTGCATTTGATACGTCCGGTGACAGCGGCAGACGAGTATGAGATCGACAGGTTTGTCCCGAAGAGTGATCATGATCCTGAAGAGGATTGGAAGGTTATCCACGAGGCAGTGGGTCGAGTTCAACATTCAGGCATCAAAAAACTACTCGATGAGATCTTGGCTGATGAGGAGCTGATGGCCGATTTCACACTCTCCCCAGCAGGCAAAATGTGGCATCACGGTTATCTCGGCGGGTTGCTCGAACACACTTCATCAATCGTAGGCCTGGTCGTAAAACTGTGCGATCACTATCCTCAACTGGACCGTGACCTGCTGACCGCAGGTGCCTTCCTCCACGACATCGGAAAGCTGTGGGAATTGACAGCGGACACCTTGATCGACTACACCGTTCGAGGTCGTCTGGAAGGTCATATAGTGCTGGGCGCGGAGTTCATTCAAAGGAAGATGGACGACGTAGAGGAGCTGGATGAATCCACCGCAGTACAGCTCAAACACCTCGTACTAAGTCATCAGGGTCAGCTTGAAAACAGCAGCCCGGTTGTTCCGATGACACGGGAAGCGTTCGTGTTGTATTACCTGGACGAGATCGACTCCAAACTGAACGCGTTGGATAGAGTTTTGGCCAAGAACCAGGATCAGGATGGCGAATTCACCGAATGGGTCAACCTCATCGGGCGGTTTCTATATAAGGGTGGGGATGGCGAATCCTGATCAAGTCGCGCTGTGATGAGAGTCGAGCAGCTCAGCAAAGCTATCATCTCCAGCCAGCAGCTCATCTGGCGTTCCATAGTTGGTGACTTGACCGTGGTCCAACACCAATAGATGATCGGCTGAATTTATTGTTGAAAGACGATGGCTGATAAGTATAGCCGCGCGGTCATTCAACACCTGACGCAAACGTGAAACCAACGCATACTCACTCTTCACATCCAACGAGCTGGAAGGCTCATCCAGCATCACTATCTGCGAGGGACGTACTAATGCGCGGGCCAGCGCCAAGCGCTGCCACTCACCTTCGCTCAAGTCCACGCTATCCTTGAACCAGGTGCCGAGCATAGTCTGGTAGCCTTGGGGAAGTTGCTGCACATAATCCTCAACCCCGGCATCCTTGGCGGCCTGCTCTATTCGATCAAATCGCAGCTCTCTACCAGCGTCCCCAAGCTCGATATTCTCCCGTACGGAACTGTGGAAACGGGCGAAATCCTGGAATATCACACTGTACAAACGACGTAACTCATCTGGATCATAGTCGCGCAGATCCCTACCGTCCAGCGTGATGCGGCCCTCGGTGGGATCATACAATCGGGTCAGTAGCTTGACCAAAGTAGTCTTGCCCGACCCATTGGTCCCGATCACTGCCAGTACTTCGGATGGTTTCAACTCAAAAGAGACATCGCGCAGGGCCCAGTCTGAGCGGTTCGGGTAACGGAATGACACATTCTCCACCGTCAGACCTTTGGTGATGCGGTAAGGTATGGGTGCAGGTTTGGCAGGAGTGCTCAGCGACGATTCCCGGTCAATGAACTCGAACAGGTTGCTGAGGAAGAGGTTGTTCTGATACATGGCAGCTATGCCGGCCAGCACTCGCTGGAGCATTGACCCGCCACGCGCCAACCCATGAATCACCAGCACTAAGGCACCGAGAGTGATGGACCCGACGACGGCATGCCAGGAGACGAAGGCGTAGAGACCTAGAATCACCGAGGCTGAGAAGAGTTTCGCGACGAGCTCAAATTTTGATTGCCGGGACACCAGGTCCAGCTTCTCCTCGCGCAACTTCTGGCGTTGCTCCCGGAAACGTTCGCTGAATAAATCACCCAGCCCATATAAAAGAAGCTCTTTCGCATAGTAGGTGCTGGTTAACACCCAGCTCGAATATCGTGCGCGCCGCTCTTCCTGGGTTCGGGAACGTTCCCACTTGTACCAGCGCCGGGAGAAATGCAGACGGAGGAAAACATCCGGCAAGGACGCTAACACCAGCGCAGGACCTAGTAACCAATGGACATTGATCAATAATCCAGCGACGCCAATCAGTGAAATCGTATTCTGAAAAAGGCTGCCCGCTTCCTGGATGAGACGGGCCGGACGAGTGAGCGCCTCACGTTGCGCACGGTGGAGGCTGTCACGAAACTCGCTGTTCTCGTAATAGGCGAGGCCGACGGTGATTGACTTGCGGTGAATCTTGTCCTGGAGGTGGTCGGTGAAACGTTGCACCAGCAGTTGTCGCAACCAATTGTCAACGGTGGTCGAACTCACCAACAGCCAGTAAGTGACACCTGCGGCGATGACATATCCCATTACCGCCGGCAATCCCACGGTCGGGTCGGGCATTTCGACAGCGAGGACAATACTGTCAACTATCCATTTGAAGAGAACTAACTGAATGAGTGGAAGTATGCCACGGAAGATGGAAAAAACGAGATACAGAATTGACTGACGAGGTGCGTACACCATCAACAGGCCGAGCATGCGGGAGATGGGGCGATGCGAAGAGGGGTTTGCGTTTGACCGTCGCGACGTCATGAGTCTCCAACTATGGTTCGATCAGGCAGATCGGTTAATAATGTATGAATGTAAGGCAAGATCCTTCACTCTGTGCATGATACATGCCACTTCAGGGGGTGTATGATGTGTCATGCCCCAGACATTTATGTCTGGGGTCATCAGAAGGTCAACCCCGAGATTCTTCAAGAAAATATTCAGGATGACGACATTGCTAAGTAATAGCGATATCCTTCATCAGAGCAACTTCCAAAGTTGTCCAGAACGGATCGGTCAGGTTCAGATCCAGCAGATAACCGTGGAGCGAGCGAGAACGTTCATCCGCAAGCTCGAACACTCGCGCACGCACCTTATTCAGATCGGGAGGGGGGAGCACAGCCCAGGCACGACGGAGAATCTGCTCCGTAGCCTGTTTCAGCAATGTCGCGCATTCAGCCGGTGACAAACGGTTGATCTTCACGCTCTCAGCCTGACGGAGAAACACAATCGCCTTCGCCGGGGAGGCATGTGGGGAATTCCAACTCTTCCGTTCACCTCGTAATACCAGATCGCTCCAGGTTGGCAGGGGATGAGAGAACAAACCAGCATCGGCATTGACCAACCAGCTCTCATCGTCGCAATGGACATCCCAGTCCATCGGCAATCGACGCATGGTAGTAGATTTGCCTGTCCCACCCGGTGCGGCGAAGAGGATCCCCTGGCCTCGCCAGGTCGCCAAACCAGCATGTAAGGGAAGATGACCCATCCGAAGCAGCTGCGGGTAGAGCGGGTACAGCCCGTACCACATGCTCATCAACCAATCTTTATGGCTCTCATCGTTGGGGACAACATGCATCAAGTGGTTTGAGCCGGGAGTGGAATACACTGCTAACGGACCGAGCTGAAACTCGTTGACCCGGGCATTCACCCCCCAATGAGAGGCACCCATTTCGAGCAAACATTCACTCTTGCGTTTCTCAGAACATATCAGGATTCCATTCTCAACTGCTGAGCCATCGTTTTCCAGAACAGGTAATCCGAGGGTTGAAGCGAAGAAATTCAACCACTCCCACTCCGCAGTGTCGGTGGTACTGGTAAACTGCCAGTCAGAATTGTCGGACAATCTCAGCAGGTAAGAGGTGTCATTCAGAGGCATGGGCGAGCTCATTCTCAACCAAGCTGGCCAGGAAGGCTTCAACATCCTCACGGAGAGAGGGAGGGTTGTCAGGAGATAAAGAAGCCTGCATCTGACTGATGATTTCCCCGGAAGAAATTTCCTTCCGAAGCAACATCCAGATGCTGGCTCCTAATTGGTTCACACTGTAAGCCCGATCCGAACCGGGGTGATACAACACGCCTCCGCCATTCGCATCACTGCGGAAGATAACGGAGACATCTGCCACTAATACTAAGGCAGTCTGCGGCATGGGAAGGATGGCCAATCACAACCATTCATAAGAATCTGACTCTTGCTCATCCGATTTCTTCTCTCCGCCATTACCCTCCCCGGGAGAAGATGGTGGATCCGGCTCACTAAAACCATGAGCAGTGTCGTGGAGCATGGACAGCTCGACAAGCAAGGGTTTTTCATATCCCACGCTTTTCATCACGAGTGCCTCCTGAATATAGTATCGCATCTGAGTTCAATGTTGTTAGCTATAGCACCAAATACTGTAACACGTATCAGCACCGAATATGCGGCAAAAATAATCGCAATGCACTCCCCGCAGCAACAAGAGCTCTCCGAACAGAGCACCGGATGTCCGAACGAGAACCTAAAGCGCACAGACAAACCGCACAAAGTGTAAAGGTCGGTGATTCAGGAGTGAATCGCAATGACATAGATCACAGGAATAACTGAGAGGGAGAATCAGAGAGAGACTTTTGGGATGTACCCTCCTGAGGTACTCCCGTGTGATATTATACACATCGTCTGTTGTGACGGTGGTTAAGATCTGCTACATTCAGTCGCAGGCGGGATGTTCGCAAAACATGTCTCCATGCTCAGTCTACAAGAGGATGAGCCTCGCCAATGTGTTCTCCAACACAGGAATCGAGTAGCTCTCGATGTAGATTTTTTGGATGCACTGGGAGTACATTGTCGCGCTGCATTGGTTGTGTCTCGGGTTTTGTCTGATCGACGGAATCCGCTATTGAGTGAAAATCAAGATGTCGGATCAGATAAGCATGTTATCGTCCGATTGCTTTTAGCGTAGTTTAACTATCGGGGAGACTTTCCCATGAAGTCTTCGGTTCTCTATGTTGGATTGTTGATTGCCCTGCTGGGACTGTTTGCATTGTCCGCTCAGGCGCAAACTGTACAAAACGGGGATTTCGAAAACTGGACTGACGATGACCCGGATGATTGGACTGTTGTGCAAGGGGCATATGTTACGGAGGATGCATTTGCCATTAGCGGGGAAGCGTCATGCAAGTTATTCGCGGATGACGCAGGAGACAAGCCGCGCTTGGTCCAGTACTTCAGTGTTGATCCTAACGTAGAAGTTACTGCAGAAATATTCGTTTACGACAGTGATGATGGCTACGTCCGGATGAACGTCAAGGTGTATGACGAATTCGGCGTCTGGCTGCAAACTGAATTTGACAATTCCTACAACTCGGCTAGTTGGCAGTCTGTGAGCGCTAACTTTATCACACCTGCGAATGCTGACAATATGAAGATTGAAATCATCTATTATTTTGATCAGGCAACCCCCGGGCCACATACGGCCTACGTGGATCTCTGTTCGATCACATCTGCAATCCCGACTTCTCCGATGCCGTTGAACCCTGGGTTTGAGGATTGGACAGCAGGAGATCCTGATAATTGGAACTTGGTCTTGGGCGGTGATGGTGCAGTCGCGGAAGAGAACGCCATAGTGAATTCAGGTTCGGCTTCCCTGGCAATTATTTCTCAACCAAATGGGTATAGCGCCAGAGCCTACCAGTTGCTGACTGGACGGGTTGGAGATACTGTCGCGGCATCTGTTGAGGTCATGGATAATGACGATTCGTTCTGCCGCTTGTACTTGGTAGCGTATAGTGATGCGATCCCTCCGATTGGTTGGAGTTTTGATTTCTCAAGTAACAGTGGTTCTTGGCAGACGCTTTCTACTACGTTAACGTTGTCGGCATCCACACAATATGTGCAGGTAAGACTAATAGTTTACCCGGACGACGCAGGTGCGGCTGACCAGACGATTTATTTCGACGATGTAGATTTTTGGATTGATACGTACACATATGATGTGTCAGACGCGAATACTTGGTATTTCTTTGGAGTGCCCTGCACGATAGCCTTAGCCGGAAACAGGAATGCAGACGCGTTGTTTAGCGATGATCTCGGTGGGGACAGTGAAGAAGATACTTGGGTGATGAGTCGCTATAATAACACCACACATGTGTACGACCGTTTTGGTAACGGCGATGGCGATCCAGGCACTGAACCTCCAGACATTGAACCGGGACTCGGTTATTTCTTTGTCCAGGATGTGGAGCCGGGAGTGTCAGACCCAGTGCTCGATATCACTAGTCTGCAACAAACCGCTGGCTCTCCGCAATCCAATGTGAACCAGACGATCATAGGTTATGCGGATGGCTTAAACGGTCGGACAATGTTTGCGAATCCTTATTATGGTCCATACGATGTGTCGACGACAGTACTGACAGTAGATGGCAATCCTTCCGGTTGGGGCCAGGACGGCATCAACGCAAATATCTACACTTGGAATGGTTCACAATATCTTATCGAACTTGCAAATTCAGCGAGTCTAGATGCTTGGGAAGGATTCATCATAGTTAAAACCACTTCTGGTAACGGCGATATTGAGTTTGTCTTTGATGGTGGTGAGCATGGCCCGACCATCGACGGAATGGATGACTTCCTCGATTACGGCTGGTCATTGGATCTGGCTGTGGAGTCGATTGACGGTGTGTTCAGAGACGATCAAAACAAGCTCGGCACCCGTGGTATCGCTAATGACGGCTATGACGGTTGGGACGCATTCGAGATGACTCCACCAGCATCGGAATATGTCAGCATGGCTTTCTCGCATCCTGACTGGCAAGAGGGAACACGCTTCGCCCATGACTATCGCGACAAAGATGGCAGCGATGATACATGGAACATAGAAGTCAAAGCCCGTCGTCTGCCAGGTGAAACATTCCGCATGTATTGGCCAAACATTCAAGACGTTCCGCAAAACATCGAGTTGTGGCTGTATGAGGATACAGAGAGTGGCCGGACACCGGTTGGACGTCTGAGAGACATGGAAGACTACGAGTTCACCGTTGGGAACACCTCATCGGAAATTGTTAACATGAGCATCCGGGCGATTGACACGGACGTAGCGAGCTTGGACGTGGGTGAAAATGACAGCGTGATTCCGACTGAGTTCGGTATTCATGACGCTTACCCGAACCCGTTCAACGCACAGATCATGATCAAGGCTGGCCTGCCAGAAACTGGCGAGATGTCGCTGAAGGTCTTTGACATTCTGGGTCGTGAAGTTGCCACGCTGTATTCGGGAACGCTGCTCGGTGGTTTGCACAACTTTACCTGGAACGCAGGCAACAACGCATCTGGTATTTATTTCTTGCGCATGACTGGCGACAATCAGGTCACTCATCGTAAGATTACGCTGTTGCAGTAGTCACAAGTACACATCGATGCTTTTCAACACTCACCCTCGATCGGGGTGAGTGTTTTTGTTTGTGTTGACCCATGGGTTGTTCCGACCTTCGGGATACGTCTCTCCGGTTATAGTTGATCTGATATTCCGTGTTGCTGAAGTTAATGCGTACCTTTTCTTTCCGATCGTCCATTCGCAATCTCACAGGTCACCTGACGTATGCAGGATATGTGCGTACACATTAGCTCTGATGATGAACACCTGTACCTCCTCTATCACGGGGGTAGCATGCGCTCTCTCTTCCAACCGCTGGAGAGGCTGCGTGTTAAAAGGTGTTCGATTGATGATGTAAGCAAGGGTGATGTTGTCGTGTTCCGGCAAGAGAATCGAGACATGTACATCGTTCACCGGGTTAAGGAACATCGATCTGGTGATCTGGTCACTCAGGGTGATGACAGGGTACATCCAGACAAAGAAGTTGTAACCCGCGAACAATTTGTTGGTCTGGTTGATGCGGTATGGCGCAATGGAAGCTGGAAACGGGTGGCGGGAGGCCATCTCGGTCGGGGAAGGGCGAAGCTGTGGCAATCGATTCGTACGAGTCATCAACGGCTGCTCAGCTATCCAGCCACGGTTGGCGGGAAAAAGGTTAATAACTCCACACTGGCTCAATTGCCGATATACTTCTTCCGCTTGTTGATTGCGTGCCAGCAAGGTAGATCGAGAGAGGAAATACTATCCATCCCGCTACATGTTTGGCCGGGAATTACCGCGATGGCGACCAGGCATGAGCTCACCTCGTACTTGTACTTCAGTTTCGAACATCAAGAAGCGCTCGATCTTCTTCCCAATGAAGTGATCACAACACTCAGGGACCATTACCAGAAAGCGTGGGCAAGACAGCAGCGCTTCATACAAGCCCATCTCTCCATTCAGTTTGAACTGGCGCAGAAAGGTGTTGACTGCATATCTCTGAAGGGCTTGTGGTATGCGCAGGAACTCTATCCCGGACCGTCCGCACGAGCCATGACTGATCTCGATTACCTGGTCCGTCCCGAGGATATGGACAAGGCTCTGGCAGTGTTTATCGAATTAGGCTACAACCGGATACAGGCTGAGGATTCCGCCGCGAGTGAAAAAGAAATCTGGCTGCAGCACCCGGTTGGTGGCGTCAAAGTAGACCTGCATCGAGACCTGGTTCCATATTATTCTGATCTGAGTTGGGATACCAATGAAATCTGGTCGCGCTCTGGAGAGGTCACGCTAATGGGTGCCCCAGCTCGAGTGCTGGGAATCGAGGACCAGATTCTACATATCATCGTTCATGGCAGTCTCGAACACATGTTGCAGCCGCTGCGTGTTCTATTCGATGCCCGCCTTGCGATGGAGAAGTGGGGGACTCAGGTTGACTGGAAGGTCCTTCGCCCACAGGCCGAACAGATGGGTGTCGGGGCGGCCTTGGATCTAATGCTGGAGGCGTTGCGTAAGGTGTTCGTTGAACAGGAATTGAATTTACCTCCTCAACGTCGTTATCCACCCGAAAAATGTGTGCACTGGTTACTTCAAACTGCGCCAATTCTCAAGCATGAAGCGCTGTTGCAACTGTTCGCAGCTCGTGATTATGTATTCTACCTGCGTTCGCGAATGTATGGTAAAAGCGATAAGGTGCAGGCTTCCGTCGCTCCGTCAGAATCGAAGCGGCGGAAACGTAAAAAGAAAACTCGGATTAATCCGTTCTATTTAGTTAGCCGAGCAATCAAGTTCCTGATGTTGAGCGTTGGACTGCTAGCTTCCTCAATTCGCCATCCAGAACGTAAATACATCACCTATTTTCAGCTGCTAATGTGGATGCTGCGGCGGTGAGTCGTTGTTTTGTGAGTGATGACGAAACGTGATTCGCTATTCGACGGGTCCCCGTTCCTTCATGATTTCAGCAATAATTGACACCGCGATCTCAGAAGGTGTGCGCGAGCTGATATCGAGGCCGATAGGTGTGTGAATTCGCTTGATATCCTCCCTTGACCAACCATCCTCCACGAGGTTCTTTCGGAAAAAGGCGGCCTTTTTACGGCTGGCAATAACACCGATGTAGGATGGTAAGTTATCCTTGAAACGGCGCAGAATTTCCAGATCCAGCTTGTGGGAGCCGGTTAGAATAACGACTGCATCCAGGGGTCCGGTTTCCAGTTCTGTTGTGATTTCGGTCAGGTCGCCAGTCTGGATGTGCGTTGACTCGGGGAAGTTAGCAGGTGTCGCCCAGTCATCGATCTCATCATACACGGTAACAGCGTAACCTGTCATTGCGGCCAGTTTACACAACGGACGGGCCACATGACCGGCCCCAAACAAATGGAGTGTCATTCGCGCCATTTGGGGCAGGAGAAGGACAGTTACTTTACCCCCGCAGATACCGTCGCCGTCCGGATCAATCAGATCATATTCCTGCGTGCGCGTTTCACCGCTTGCCATCGCCTGCAAGGCCTCTTCCGCCGCCTGCCTTTCGACTGAACCGCCACCGATGGTCCCAATAGTGGAACCGTCCGAACGAATCAGCATCGTTGAACCGGCACGTCGCGGTACCGAGCCCTTCGTATGTGACAACACCGCGATGCAAAACATCTGGCCTTGCGCCGCGAGTTGGCCGGCCTCAATCCAGACTTCACTGTTGATCATGGATACCTCTAGTTCTGAAACCTGAGTCCTGAGTCCTGAGTCCTGAGAAACAGGCCCGTGCTTGCTCGTCAAGCGCGGATAATCCACGACATGAATGTCGTGGGCATATCTCGTAGTTCGTATATTATCAAATAGATAAAGACGAGATCCTTCACTTCGTTCAGGATGACGACCAGATCCATTCAACCCGAACGTTCATCTGACCCGCTCCAGCCAGCCTTCATGCAACGATCCCATCCAGGTCGGTTGACCGGATTGTCGAGCAATTGTCCGCGCGAGCTCGTTCGCCTGACGAGGAAACTGATCAGCTTTGTTCACGTAATAAGAAGTTGGGACAGAATCAGGTATCTTACGTCGATACCCCCGTTTTGACGTAATCACAGTAGTGATGAAAGAGACATCCAACTCGTGATCTGATCCTACTTCCCAAGTATCGCAGAACAATTCCGGGCGATGCACCAATCCATCACTCACGCGCGTCCCGACCACATCAGCGCCGACAATTACTATCGCATTCGAGGCAAACTCCGGGACGACTGGATCTCGCTGGTTGTGCGCTTTCAAGGGGAGCCCGCGAGCGCCATCGCATTCAAATACGGTTGCCGCGAAGCGATGACGTAGACCAGTGATAGTCAGATCCGAGGTTTCGTTCTCACTCTCTGAGGATATGGGCAATCCCAGGACAAACATCGGATTGTGACGCTGCATCATCTCATCCGCGCCCACCTCAAGCATTCGTTGACAGGTGATGGACCCATCTTCGAGATTGTGCTGTAGACGTGTCAAAGCGGCGAGGAGGACGTTCTTCCCAGACGAACGATCGACTAGCTCCTGTCCCAGTCGGAGCAGCAGGGATGTCTTCCCCCCACCTCCTATCAAGGCAGCGCAGGACGTGCCCACGTGATCTCCAAGCAGGTCAAGGAATTCGGCTGAACTGTAATTAGTCGGCATTCGGTTATCCAAATAACTCAGCCACGCTGGTATCATGCCCCAGACATTTATGTCTGGCGTCATCGTATCTGGTAACTTGGGTCAATCCCAGACATAAATGTCAGGATTCATCGCATCTGGTAACTTGGGTCAATCCCAGACATAAATGTCTGGCGTCATCGTATCTGGTAACTTGGGTCAATCCCAGATATAAATGTCAGGAGTCATCGCATCTGGTAACTTGGGTCAATCCCAGACATAAATGTCAGGATTCATCGCATCTGGTAACTTGGGTCAATCCCAGACATAAATGTCTGGCGTCATCGTATCTGGTAACTTGGGTCAATCCCAGACATAAATGTCTGGCGTCATCGTATCTGGTAACTTGGGTCAATCCCAGACATAAATGTCAGGATTCATCGCATCTGGTAGCTTGGGTCAATCCCAGACATAAATGTCTGGGGCATGATGCTTTTCGCTCAGAGCTCGCGCTGATTATCCCGCCTCGAGCCAACCAACACGACCGAGAGCTGATCGACGGAATTCAGCGTTCAACTCCGGGTACTTCGCCAGGTCAGGACTCGAATTCAGCAAGTCCTCAGCGGCTTTACGCGCTATTCGGATCAGGTCATGATCCTCGACAATGTCTGCGAAACGCAATGGCGGAAGCCCACTTTGCTTGGTACCGAAAAAATCACCCATACCTCGAATACGCAAATCCTCTTCCGCGATCAGGAAACCATCATTAGTAGCTTTCATAATGGCCAGACGAGCTTCCGCTTTCCTTCCATGAGGGGGATAGTAGAGGAGCTCACAATAGCCGTCGCGTCCACCACGGCCGATCCTCCCCCGTAGTTGGTGTAACTGGCTGAGGCCAAAACGTTCGGCGTGTTCGATGACCATGATTGTCGCTTCCGGGACATCCACCCCAACCTCGACGACAGTCGTCGAGACCAGAACCGGAGTTTCTCCCGATGCAAAACGACGCATAGCCTCGGTCTTTTCGCCAACCTTCATCCGACCGTGCAGGAGACCGACCTCGATTCCCTTGAAAACGCCTTTTGAGAGCTCTTCATGCCCGGTCACTGCGGCTGCCAGATCCAGTTTCTCCGATTGTTCAACCAGCGGAAAGATGATAAAGGCCCGATCACCTTTATGAATACGTTTTGAAACGCGCTCATAGACCTTCATACGCTCGAAATCGGCGTTACGGGCTTCGGTCTTCACTTTTCCACGACCCGGCGGCATCTCATCGAGCCGGCTGACATCAAGGTCGCCATAGAGAGTCAACGCCAACGAACGGGGGATAGGGGTGGCGGTCATCACCAGCACATCAGGACGGGCGAGGTCCGAACCATCCAACCCTCGTCCTTTCGACTGCTCAGGTTCCATCAGTTTCAGACGTTGAGCAACGCCAAATCGATGCTGCTCGTCAATTATTGTCAAGCCGAGATTGGGCAAACGGACCTTGTCCTGGATGAGCGCGTGGGTGCCGATGATTATGCCCGGCTGGCCCTGCGCGAGTTGCTCATGCTTCTCACGTCGCGCTTTCTCGGTCAGGCTGCCCGTCAGCAGATCGACCGGGATACCAAGCTTATCGAGATACTTCCGGCTGGTGATATAATGCTGTTCAGCGAGGATTCCGGTGGGTGCCATCAGCGCCGCCTGATGACCATTTTCCACCGCGATACACATGCCGATCAAGGCGATCACTGTCTTTCCAGATCCAACATCACCCTGGAGGAGCCGTGTCATCGGGAAAGGTTGCTTCATATCATTCCAGATCTCACGCATCACCCGTCGCTGAGCGTCGGTAAGTTTGAATGGCAGAATATCTTCGATCAACTTCCGGGTCAAGCCACCGACTTCCGGGTATGCGATGCCCTTCACCTTTTCACGGTTGCGTCGACGTGTCCAGGCCCATAGCAACTGGAAGATGACCAGCTCATCGAATTTGATTCGTTTCCAACCGAGATCGCATTCCTGCTTATTTCGAGGACGGTGCACCATTTCCAGCGCCTGGCTGATAGTGGGCAAGCCGTACTGTTTGCGGAGTTCTTCCGGCCATATCTCAGGCACAGAATTGACATATTCGCCGACAATGCGATCCATCAGGGTGCGCAGGCCGCGCACATCCAGACTGACCTTGTCGAATTCCTTACCTCCCGGGTAGAGAGCAACCCAGCGTCCCTTGCCATCCCGCAAGTCCTCCATCTCACCTCGGGACAAGGTCATCGACTCAGGGTGAGCCATCTGAAGAGTGCCGCCATAATTGGTCACCTTCCCGGAAAAGGCAGCTGTATACCCCTCCTTGATCCACTTCCTGATCTGGTTGGTCTGCCTGAACCAGATCAGCGTCAGAGTACCGCTGCCATCCTCCAGCGCGGCTTCATATCTGGTACTTCCACCGCGACCACGTGTCATCTGAGTCTCGGTGATACGACCGATGACCGTGATCTCATCCTTGGTTTCGCCACGGAGTGATCCGATCTGGGTGGAGAGTGAACGGTCCAGATAGCGACGTGGAACGTAGTAGAGCAGGTCACGGAGAGTGTGTACTCCGGCGGATCTGAAGGCGCTGGCTTTGCGTGGGCCGATGCCGCGCAGATACGCGACAGGCAATTCAAGCGGCGCTGCTTTCTTGGATTTGGGCTGTTCAGGCATGAGGTGAAGATAGCTCTGTACAAACGTTCACGCCAACCCGGGAGTCAGGAGTCTGGAGAATTGGCCCGTGCAAAAAGGTTCATCAAGCGCGGGTTATCAGACGTTTATCAATCGCACAGGAAGAGCCTGAATGTGCCCCAGACATTCATGTCTGGGGTTCGTCAACGTTTGAATATGGCGGATGATCCCAGACATAAATGTCTGGGGTTCGTCAACGTTTGAATATGGCGGATGATCCCAGACATTCATGTCTGGGGTTCGTCAACGTTTGAATATGGCGGATGATCCCAGACATAAATGTCTGGGGCACGTTGTTGTTTCGGTCAGCTGGCTTATGCGAAGGCTAATACCGAGATCCCTTCACCGTGTTCAGACAGGCGCGGCGTCAGGATGATTTGCCCTCACAACCCAATTCGTTTCTCCACCCGCCAGAGAGAATCCAGGAAATAGCGGCGGTCATCATAATACTGCTGCTCGATAACAAACCCGGTGTCTTCAGCGAGTGATATGATGTCCGACTCGAGGAACTTGTACGAATACTCGGTGTGGATGGGCTCAAAGGGATCGAAATGGAAAACCTGGTTTATAGCGTGGACCTCAACATCCTGTGCAACCCGGCTGACCAGATAGCTCTCCATCGCACCGCTGAACAGATCGTAAGTTGCGTAATGGCGCCATTTGGAGATGTCGAAATTACCACCGAGTTCCTTGTTGATGCGGTGAAGGAGGTTCATGTTGAACTGCTTGGTAATCCCCAAGCTATCGTTATATGCGCCCATCATCACATCGATGTTCTTCTTCAAGTCGAAACCGGTCAGCACCAGGTCGCCCGGTTGCAGGAAATTCCACATCGTGCGCATGAAGGTTCTGGCCTCGCTGCGTCGGAAATTGCCAACGTTTGAGCCGAGGAAGAGAACCAGATTCCGCTTGTTAGCAAATTGAGAATGCCACATCAAACCATTGAAATATTCGGCGACAATCCCCCTGACTTCAAGTTCCGGAAAATCTGCCCGAAGCTGCTTTGTCTGGTCTTGAACAGCTGCTTCCGAGATGTCAATGGGGATGTACGTGAAATCATGCTTTCGGGCGGTCAGTTCTGAGAGGAGGACATTGGTCTTGCTCCCATCACCCGAGCCGAGATCGATCAGATTGAACGGCTCGCCAACAAACAGGTCGGCAATATCCCGGGCATGATGAGTGAGTATCCAACGCTCGCAGGCGGTCGGATAATACTCCTCCAGCTCCATGATCTGCTGAAATAAACGGCTTCCGGTGTCGTCGTAGAAATAGCGAGATGACAGGCTGCGCTACTGTTTCGATAAGCCGAGCAGAACATCCATGGCGAATTCCTGCCGTGGATTGAGGATGGTGTCCAAGTCCTGAGGAGTCAACACTTTATAACTGATAGACTGCGATGTGTCAGCAGGAGGTAGCATGAAATTTCCTGGTTAATCCATGTCTCGGTCGTATGTCATATGAAGCGCGGGTGAATCGAAGGTCAAAACCGAGATCCTTCACTTTGTTCAGGATGACACCCTTATTGTTCAGGATGACGGCCTTCGTTCAGGCCCGTGCTTGCTCGTCAAGCGCGGATTATCCACGCACATAAATGTCGTGGGCATGACGCTGCGGGTTTGAAGCAAAAGGCAACGCACGTGAACAATTGTATAGTATACGCTGTAAACTCAAATTGCTTCCAGAGCGATTACCATTTGCAGAGGCCGGGAGAGCGTTATACTCTTCCGTTGCACACAAGATTGGAAATCTTTCGTAGACTCGTCCCTTTGAGAGGAGGGTATGGCAAAAATAGCATTCACATCGGATTTGCACGGGCACCCTCGACGTTACCAGAAACTGTTCGAATGCATGGAAGAGAACCCGCCCGACATGTTGTTGTTGGGGGGAGACTTGATGCCTAACGCCTTCCTCGGCAAAGGTGATTTTCTCAATGACACGCTACTCGTAGGATTCAAACGTCTGCGGAATGTCCTCGGCGAAAGATACCCTCGAGTCTACCTGATTCTCGGCAATGATGACGGACGTTCCGTTGAACCCTGGTTTGTCGAGCAGGCTGCTGAGACAGAGCTCTGGACTTACCTGCATGGAAAGGTCATCAAAGACGCGGGGCTGACCCTGATCGGCTACAGCTATGTGCCGCCCAGTCCGTTTCAATTGAAGGACTGGGAACGCTACGATGTGAGCCGCTACGTTGACCCCGGATGTATCTCGCCCGAAGAGGGATTTAATTCAGAATGTGTTGATGTTGACCAGATCCGTTTCCAGACCATTGTCAAGGATCTGGCGGAATTGACGGCTGATGTGAACATGGAGGACGCGGTCTTGCTAGCTCACTCACCGCCATACCAGACCACGCTGGACAGGGCGGGACTCGATGGAAAGATGATCGAGCATGTCCCGCTGGATGTTCACGTCGGTTCTATTGCAATTCGCCGTTGGATTGAGGGAAATCAACCCCTGCTGACATTACACGGACATATTCATGAATCCACTGGGCGTACTGGTGTCTGGAGAGAGTTGCTGGGAAGAAGCTGGATGATGAACGGTGCGTGCTATGGTTCGGAACTGGTGTTGATTGAGATGGAAACCGATAACCTGGAAGAAGCGACTCGAGTTGAGCTGTAATGTGGTGTGACCCTCCCTCCGAGCTCCGCTTGCCCGGCAGATTTGCGCTTGTTACCTTTGGCACAAGCGGTGAGGTTCGCTGAAGGCGAGGCTTCGCCGTTTTTGTGTCCCTGACAGTAACGATCATGACTGTATCGGGCAGCCTTTGCCCCCGTGAATGGCGAAGGTTATTCGAGATATGATGTGAGGATAAAGATGGCGGACAAAGGTTTCAACCCGTTTGTTATGGCCCAGACGCAATTCGACAAAGTTGCCGAGTTGCTCAACCTCGATCAAGGCACGCGTGAACTGCTGCGTACCCCATTGCGTGAGTATCATTTCAGCATTCCAGTAAGAATGGATGACGGTGCGACGAAAGTATTTCGTGGTTTCCGTTGCCAGCACAACGATGCCCGTGGTCCGAACAAAGGCGGCATACGTTTCCACCCCCAGGAAACTGTGGACACAGTACGTGCCCTCTCCATGTGGATGACTTGGAAATGCGCCTGTGTTGACATCCCGCTGGGTGGCGGAAAGGGTGGCGTGATCTGCGATCCGCACAACCTGTCAATGCACGAACAGGAACAGATCTGCCGCGGCTTCATGCGTCAACTGTGGAAGAATGTTGGTCCGGTTAATGACATTCCCGCACCGGATGTGATGACCTCCGCACAGCATATGTTATGGATGCTTGACGAGTACGAAACTTTGTCCGGTGGTCACGCACCGGGAATGATTACCGGTAAGCCAGTTGGAATGGGTGGATCGCTGGGACGTACGGAAGCGACTGGATTTGGCGTTGTCTTCACCCTGCGTGAGGCGCTCAAAGATCTCGAGATCAAACCGGAAGCGACTACGGCTGCCTTCCAGGGATTCGGGAATGTCGCACAATACGCCATGCGTCTCTACACGCAGCTCGGTGGAACAGTTATCGCAGTCGCAAGCTGGGACAACAAGGATCAGGAGAGCCACACTTTCCGCAAGACGGACGGCATCGACCTCGACAAACTCCTGGAGATCACCGACCGCTTTGGCGAAATCGACAAGGACAAGGCAAAAGACCAGGGATTTGAAATTCTGCCGGGTGATGCCTGGATCGAGCAGGATGTTGACGTGCTGCTTCCATGTGCGTTGGAAAACCAGATCACCGGCGAAAACGTCAACAAGATTTCTGACCGCGTAAAAGTTATCGTTGAGGGCGCGAACGGTCCGACTACACCAGAAGCCGACGCTGTCCTCCAACAACGTAACATCTTTGTCATACCAGACTTCCTCGCGAATGCCGGCGGCGTGACTTGCTCATACTTCGAACAGGTACAATCGAACATGAACTATTATTGGACCCGTGACGAAGTGCTAGGCAAGCTCGATCTGAAGATGACGGACGCGTTCGTCGCTGTCAGTGAGCTGGCCGCCAAGAAGAACTTGTTCATGCGTGATGCGGCTTATGTCATCGCGATCAACCGCGTAGCGCAGGCCTGCAAGGACAGAGGGTGGTGCTGAACGAGTCATTCCGATTGAACGAGAGTCATCCTGAACGAAAGTGAAGGATCTCGTAGTTATTTCCAGCTATGAGCACTGAGCTTTGAGCGGTGAGCGGTGAGCGGTGAGCGGTGAGCGGTGAGCTGTGAGCGGTGAGCTGTGAGCGGTGAGCACTGAGCTTTGAGCTTTGAGCTGTGAGCTGTGAGCGGTGAGCGGTGAGCGGTGAGCGGTGAGCTGTGAGCTGTGAGCTGTGAGTAACAGACAAGAGAAATACTTGCCACGGACTGAAGTCCGTGGCAAGTAGTAGATGACTCCCGAAGTAATATTCGGAATGACTCCGAATTGAGGCTAGAACTTCGTGTCGAACCACTCCAGCATGAGCAGGAATTGGGGAAGTGTGTGTTCCACATGACCGGCTGGAATCACTCCAAAGACATCGTTTACGCCCTCGTAGTAGATGCTTACAGCGGGTGGGAAACCTACGGCTGTAAGTGTCCCTTCCAGCACCTGATGCGCACCGTACAGACCGAGATCGTCTTCCAATCCAACACTCATGTACAGATCGAAAGTCGCAAATGAAGCAGCATCATTGATGGCCGGATCTGGGTTGACGACGCGGTTTAGAATATCACGCTCCATCCACCTTGACCAAACAGGCATATAGATCTCACCATCGAGACCAATTGGCAGGTCAACGCCATAAGTGCCGTGGCTGGTGGGGCCGGGGTTCGCCGCATCGGTCGGGCTGAAAGCAGCCGCCATCGCAAACATCATCGAGGTGGGCGGTCCAACGGATGGGTCCATCTTCGTCTGGTAGTCTTCCGGTGTATCGGTAGCCGGATCGTATCCAGTCTGAGCCAGAATCGTTGGGAGCAATTCCTCAATACCAGTATAGGTCATGTCGGCCGGATCAAGAGTCCGTGTACCCCAGAAAGCCAGAGGTGCGGAGTTGACACCCACAAATCCGAACATGCCAGGATTGTCCATAGCGAGGCTTAAGGCGCCATATCCGCCCATGGATGCGCCCGCAATGCCTTTGGTTGCGGCATCAGTAGAGACATTGTAACCTGCCTCGACTTCTGCAATAACATCAAGAATGTGTTGGGCGAAAGTTGCGGTTCCGCCAAGGTAGTCGCTGTCGGTGTAGAAGCCGCCGCCAAGCGGTGTCTTACCATTCGGGAAGACCAAGACCATTGGCTCGAGCTCGCCCAGGGCGATTTTCTCGTCAACAGCTTCCTTGAGACCAAACACAATGGGGAAATAATTCTCGTCGCCACCATAGCCATGTAGCATGTAAACGACCGGGAAGGGGTTGCCATCTTCAGTGTATCCGTAAGGCTTATAAACGTAGTACGCTGATCCAACATCTCCCGGGTTCATGGCTAACGCAAAGGCGTCAGCTACAGGTACCAGAGTGCCTTCATGGCCAGACACTGGACTTGATGGGGCATTTATCTCTTCGGTACAGCCGGCAATCAGGAGAAGCAGAGCCAGCAGCCCGATCACAGAGAGTCGATAGGTCATGGTTTGATCTCCTTTAGAAGCGGTAGCCGAATTGAACACCGATGGTGTCCACGTTCAATAGATCGGAGAGCGTCGTGTAGGGAAAGAGTGTAGATCTCGGTGGTCGCCGTATCATTAAAAAAAAAACTCCGAGACGTCATGGAGGTCGCGAGGATTGATGATGAGTGTACA
>CAJVXH010000007.1 GCA_913009835.1 uncultured bacterium | reverse complement strand
CTGCATCTTCTTTTTTTTTTTTTTTTTTTTTTTTTTTTCAAGCAGAAGACGGCATACGAGATATATCAGTGTGACTGGAGTTCAGACGTGTGCTCTTCCGATCTGCCTCAACCTCCACCGCAATTATTTCCCCGATACGGTCCGCATCCACCGAATCAAGCCCGGCGGTTGGCTCGTCCAGCATGAGTAACCGTGGATGTAAAGCCAGGGCTACCGCAAGAGCAACCCGCCGCGCTTCGCCCCCACTCAATTCAAAGGGGCTGCGACCAGTGTATTCCAGACTCAGACCAGTTTTGAACAGAGCTTCCAACGCACGATCGTTCGCCTCCGGATTCGAAATGCCAGAATTGCGAACGCCATACGCGACTTCTTCCAGCACCGTCTCCGAGAAAAACTGGCGTTCGGGAAACTGAAACGCCAGACTCACCCCGCAATGATCTTCCGCGTCAGGTTGATCAACACTATGCTTGATTATTTCGCCAGAATCCAACGGCGAAAGCTCTGCCAGCACCTCCAGCAATGACGTTTTCCCAGCACCAGCGGGACCGATCAGAGCGACGCATTCTCCATTACCGATTTCGAGATTGATTCCATGAAGTACCTCCCGTGAGGCGCTCATCAGAGCAGCTCGGGAAGCAACCAATCCTCTCGCCTGAAGTAACGGCAGATCACCACTTTCAGCGGAAGGTACGGTGTCCAGCCAGGGCTTCAGCGACTCTGGGAGGTGCTCATTGTCAACAGACATGTCCTTCGGGAGGTCTTCAACCTTGAACAGAGTAGGCCAGACATGGGTTTTCTGATGCCTGCTGAGCCCGGTCAATTCAAGCACTTTCGAGGACATTACCTCGTCTGGATGTCCGTCAGCCACCAACCGACCCTCATGCAATACCAGCAATCGATCACCGATACTCCATTCATAGGGATCGGATGCTACAAACAGAACCGCGCCAGCCCTGCGAACATCCATCGCCATCCGTTGGATCACGACACGCGATGGCGGGTCGAGATAGGCCGTCGGCTCGTCAAATAGCCATAGCCTGGGTGATGTTGCCAACGCACAAGCTATCGCGAGGCGTTGCATCATACCACCGGAGAGGGTGTGCGGGGATTGCTGGCGAACGTCCTGTAAACCCGTTCGTTGAAGTGCTGAATCAACACGAGATTTTATATCTTCCGGGGGAAGATTTGCCAGGCTTAAAGCGAAAGAGACCTCTTCTTCCACCGTCCCCGCTATTAATTGGTTAGCCGGTTCTTGACGGACAAATCCAACGCGTGGAAGTGCGTTGGATGAATCTGTATCCGGGGATGAAGCAACAGTTTGCAGACGGCCACGGTTCGGCTGAAGCAATCCAGCAGCCAATTTCAACAGCGAAGTTTTGCCGGAACCGCTGCGACCGGTGATGATCACCAGCTCACCCGCCCTGACGCCAAAACTGATCCCGTTCAGGATCGGTCTGTCATTCCGGCTGAATGAAACGTCCTTCAGTGTGAGTAATTCTGGTGTTTCGGATGGATAGATCATCAGTGGTCGGCTACCTGGACTATACACTTACCACGGACTTCAGTCCGTGACTACAGGCCCGTGTTTGCTCGCAAACGCGGATTATCCATGACATGAATGTCGTGGGAATATCTCACATCCACGGACTGAAGTCCATGGTAGGTATCTAAACATCGTTCAGATAGGTTTTAAGAAAACGCGCGACCAGCTTTTCAGTGCAACCAGCTTTTTCCTCAACATATGCGGCTGAACGAAGGCCAATTTCAACATGTGATTCCTCTCCACTCAAACATGCGGCGACAAATGCGGTCAGTTCAGCTGCATCATGCACACACACCGCAGCCTCACGCTTCTGCTGCTCTTTCGCCTCAGGACTCATCTCGAATTTCGGACCGAAGGCAACTGGAATTCCGAACACCGCCGGTTCAATGACCGAGTGAACGCCAACTCCGAAGCCACCACCGACATACGCCCCAACCCCCAGCCCATACAATCCTGCCAGAATACCCATCTGGTCAACGATTATTACTGAGCCAAGCTCACCGTTTAATGCGGACAGACGTGTCGCGCCAAATTCGGCAAATTCCTTCTCCAAGTGCAGCAGATGATCCTCACCCGGTTCATGAGGGACCAGCATTAATAGCCTGCCTTCCCCATACAGTTCCCGCCAGGCTTCCAGGAACATTTTCTCGTCCACCGGCCAGGTACTCCCGCCGATGAAGACCGCTTTTCCCTCAAGCCGTTTGCTCAGCTCGCCTTGATCTCGCTGGCTGTTCATCGCACGTTCCCGCACCCGGTCAAAACGGGTGTCGCCCGTCGCAAACACAATGTCCTTGCGACCTGAGAGGAATTTCATTCGGCGAGTGTCGGCATCCGCAACGGCATGGATTTCGCTGAGGGCACCGTGTAACTGACGTGAGAATGGCAACAACAGTCGCTGACGGATCAGCGCAGAATCACGACGACTGTAAGCGTTAACCAGAACAACCGGAACCCCACGTGCCTGAGATTCCCAGACCAGATTCGGCCACAAGTCATGCTTGATTACCAGAATCAACGAGAGATCCAAGGTGTCCAACAGACGACGGACCCGTCGGCGTGAATCAAAGGGAAGGTAGATATGATCCGAGATTTCGTCTATGCCGACAACCCGACTGACCGCGCTGGGCGAATAATAGCTGAGGATTATGCAGACGTCCGCGCGGCGTTTCAGATCACGGATGATAGGTATTGCGCTCTCCAGCTCACCCGCCGATGCGCAATGAACCAGCACGCGCTTGGAGCTATCGTTGCAACGGGAACGCGCTGTTCGAAGATGGTCACCCTCCCCCATACGGCCCTTGACCCCTCGGCGTACTTTTTCGCTACCGAAACCTACTAGAAGCAGCCCGATCTTGATCGCAGGTAAAGCCAGCAGGTTGTATAGGAATCTCCAGATCATGAAGATCTAACCTTTTGCGGGTTCGTTAACGATCTTCTTCGAAGCATCAATCACCATGTCCGGCGTGATCTCACGCATGCACTTGTGATGAATTAGAGGACAACGTTCTGATCCGTGTGCTGAACAGGGGCGACAGAACATTCGCCTCTCCAGCACAATCGAATTGTCATGCCTGTATGGGTAGAAACCGAATTCCCGGACCGTAGGCCCGAACATCGCAACCAGCGGAGCCCCAACCGCCACGGTCATGTGCATTGGCCCGGTGTCACCGGAAATCACCAGTGATGCGTGTTGCAGCACCGCCGCCGCTTCCAGCAGACCCGTCTCGCCTGTGAGGTCAAGAATGCGATCTTTCGCATATTCCTGCAGGCTGTCAGGAAACTCTCCCTTATTTCCGAGGATGATCACAGAACCGTCAACCGGCAGTTTCTCCACCAACTCCGCCCAATACTCATCCGGCCAGCATTTGGTAGCGTGCTTCGCGCCGGGTACGAGGACAACACTGCCCGCAACTCCATCGCCCCAACGATCTTTAACTCCATCCCAGACAGCGTCAGGAACGATTAATTCCAATGATCGGCCGTCCGGCTTGACACCCCATGTTCCCAGCCGCTTGGCCATGCGTCGGGGTACAGGTCGAAAGATTCCCAGCCGTATCCGAGTACCAAGCAGAAGGGCCCGACGGAAACGTGGCGGTCGATCTGTTATCGACTTTCCAGGCTTGAGAAAACTCACCAGCTTCTTGCTGCGGTTTGAGCCCTGCAAGTCCACCACTCGGTCCCAGGGCCCCACCCTCGCCAGATTTAGAACATCGTCGCGGAAACCTTCGCCACGCTTGCGAATTGCGGACACCTCATCAACTCCCGGAAGGGCAGTTGCAATGTCACGGTATATATCCTTGGTTACAAACACCAGCTTCGAATCCGGGAATTTCGCCTTGAGAGCCCGCACTGCCGGACCGGTGCAAACAATATCCCCTAACGAACTTAACCGGATGACCGCTATTTGTTTCACTGTTCGACCACCGCATCAAGATCACCACGAAGACGTCTGAAGGAACTCGTTTCCTTCATCACAATCTCGCCGTCCCGTTCAGCCATTATCATCGCCGGCAGGTCAAATTGAGATGACATCCGAATCCCTTCCTCCGGCCCGAGCACGAAAAAGGCTGTGGCGTAAGCGTCTGCATCCATGCAACGCTCCGCCAAAACTGTCGCCGAGATAGACTTTAGCCCTGGGTAGCCAGTTTCCGGGTTGATGATATGGTGATAACGACCGCCATTAATCTCGAAATACCGTTCGTAATCGCCCGATGTAGCCACGGCCATCTCATCGCGGATCTCAAGCACCGCAGCAAACTGCTCAGGGTCACGCGGATGACGAACAGCAATCCGCCACGGCTCCCCATCTGGTTTGTGTCCAAATACCTTCAAATCACCGCCAGCCCAAACCATACCTGCTGTAACACCCAGCTCCTTCAACACTTCGCAGGCACGGTCCACAGCATATCCCTTCGCCACGCCGCCCAGATCCAGTGACGCTCCCAGGGGTTCCAGATACGCGGTTGCGGAATCTACAACGTTGAAGTAGGTATCAAATACGACGTCTTGAGCGTCTTCAATCTCCCAGTAAGCTGGAATCCTCGCACTGTCTGTACCTATTGCCCATAACTTGACCAATGGACCCATGTCTGGACGAAATGCGCCATGAGTGTCCACTGAGAGTAAATATGCATCATCGATCAGGGTGATTAACTCGTTGCCGATGTATGCCGGACGTTTCCCAGCCCAATCGTTCAAGTTCTTCAATTGACGCCACTGTGCCAGGCTTTGAATACGCTTGATCTCACGGAAACTCGAGTCCAACACTGATTGCAGCTGATCGCTGTTGATCTGTTCCTTGTCATAGTCATATATCGTGACTATAACCTGCGTTCCCATCAACGTTTTAGTGTCTTCAACAGGCAATTGAGAGCAGCCGGAGATGAATATCAACGCTGCAAGCATTGATACGCCAAAATGGCCACTGAGCTTGGAGGATGTTTTCATGGTCCCTCGGTTGGCAATAAGGCAGGTTCTGAACGATGTATCTTTATTTGTCACGATCTGCTGCGAATCTGGCAAACAGCCTCAGTTGATCAAGATACTCAGTTTGTGGAAGAGGATCGAGCGCCTCAGCGGCACGGTCGGCATAGTCATTTGCAACCTCGCGTGCATACTCGATCCCACGTTGCTCACGAATCAAAGCTACAATATCCGCTAAATCCGTGGTCTTACCCTTCTTGTCACGTTTCTTCGCGCGACGTAAAGTGCGAATCACCTGCCTGCGTTGACCCTCACTCAATTGTTCGAGAGTGTGCAGAAGAGGCAGAGTGATCTTAGCCTGACCGAGGTCAAGACCGATGGGTTTTCCTATCCGTTCCGATCCATCACCGAGATCAAGCAAGTCGTCGCGAATCTGAAAGGCAACTCCAACCAGTTCACCATACTTCGCCAACGGTTCTACATACTCATCACCGAGATCCAACGATAATGGTCCCACCTGGCAGGCCGCACTAATGAGACTGGCCGTCTTGTCCCCTACCATCTGGAAATAGGACGAGCTATCCATCGTCAATTTGCGCGTCTGGATCGCTTCTACCAACTCACCCTTTGCCAATCTCACCGCACAGTCGCTGAAAAGATCAAGTACCCGGAAGCTGCGTTGCTGGAACATACCATCAAGGGCGCGGGCGAGCATGAAATCACCGAACAGTACCGCGACCTTGTTGTTGAAGACGAGATTGAGGGTTGGACGTCCGCGACGTTCATCAGCTTTGTCAACCACATCATCGTGTACGAGTGAGGCAGAGTGAAGCATCTCAACGACCATGGCGGCCACAAGAGTCCGCTCCGGAAGTTCTCCCTCCACCCCACATGCCCGAGCGGAGAGTAACGTCAGTGCCGGACGAAGCCCCTTACCACGGGAACGAACAAGATGAGCTGCCACGGCATCCACGATCGGAATGCCCGAACGCAGCATCTTCTTGTACTGCTTCCGAAATGCCTTTTGATCCTCGCGAATCGGCCTCAGAACATCAGCCAACCGGGTGCGATCACTGTTGGTGAGTGGCGGCGTTTCTTCTTGGGTCAGCGATTCCAGGACTGCGCCTCCTTCTTTGCGCGCTGGACATCTCGTTTCGCCTCACGTTCCGCGATGACTTTGCGTTTATCATACTCACGCTTACCACGGGCGAGGCCTATTTCAATCTTCGCATAATTGCGACCGTTGAAATATAAGCGTAGAGGGATCACGGTGTAGCCCTTTTCCAATACTTTCCGGGACCACTGTTTGATCTCCCTGCGGTGCAATAACAGCTTTCGCGGACGGTGCACTCCATGATCGGAATAGCCACGATTTTCATATTGAGCAATCGACAATCCAATTATAATCGCCTCACCCGATGAAAAATCGACATACGCCTCCCGTATAGACACCCGTCCCATGCGCACAGACTTGACCTCTGTGCCGCTGAGCAGAATGCCCGCTTCCAGACGATCTTCGATATGATAATCGTGCCACGCCTTGCGGTTGCGTATTTCTGGTGAAGATGATCCCATGCTGCAAGGTACCTCAAAAAATACGCGCCGGTGTAGGGATATCATATATCCCAACGGCGCGAGACATGTTCTTCGCTACCTCTGGTGCAAGCTCAGTTCACAACGAAAATCAGTCGCCAAACGTGATGCCCTGTGCCAGGGGAAGATCATGCGAATAGTTGATCGTGTTGGTCTGACGACGCATGTATGCTTTCCACGCGTCTGACCCCGATTCACGACCGCCGCCAGTTTCCTTCTCACCACCAAATGCCCCGCCAATCTCAGCGCCGGAGGTGCCGAGGTTGACATTGGCGATACCACAATCACTGCCCATCGGAGACATGAACAACTCCGCCTCAATCACGTCATTCGTAAAGATACCGGATGACAAACCTTGCGGGACTTCATTGTGCCATGCCAGCGCCTCATTCTCAAAGTCTTCATATTCGAGAATGTACAAGATCGGAGCAAATGTCTCGTTGTGCACGATCTCCCAATCATGCTCAGCCTTGACGATGGTCGGTTCAACGAAGAATCCCGGACCGTCAATCTTGTCACCACCGACCACGATCTCCGCGTTCTTCGCCTTGAGCTGATCCAGAGCCCGGAACATGTCGCCACGAGCGGCCTCATTGACCAGCGGCCCCATCAAAGTGCTCGCATCCAGAGGATCACCGATCTTCACCTGCTTGTAGGCAGCCAGCAGACGGTTCATGAACTCATCAGCGATGCTCTTGTGGACGATCACCCGACGCGTGGACGTACAACGCTGACCAGCAGTACCAACCGCCCCGAACATCACCGAACGAACTGCCATCTCGAGGTTGGCTGACGGGGCTACGATCACACAATTGTTGCCACCCAATTCGAGGATGGTGCTGCCAAGACGCTGTCCAACCACCTCACCGACGCGCTTACCCATCGGGGTTGAGCCGGTGAAACTTACCAGCGGGATGCGAGAATCGTTGATCAAACGTTCGCCAACCACCCGACCCTTGCCGACTACCAGGTTGAACACACCTTCATAGCCATGCTTCTTCGCAACGTCGTTCGCGATGTTCTGCACCGCAATAGCGGTCAACGGACACTCTGAAGACGGTTTCCAGATCACCGGGTCACCACAGACAGCCGCAAGAGCTGCGTTCCAGGCCCAGACAGCGACCGGGAAATTGAAGGCAGTCACAATACCCACCACGCCCAACGGCTGCCACTGCTCCATCATCCGGTGACGGGGACGTTCTGACTTGATGGTGTTACCGTAAAGCTGACGTGAAAGACCGACCGCAAAATCGCAGATGTCGATCATCTCCTGCACTTCGCCCAAACCCTCAGCGTAGATCTTGCCCATTTCAAGGCTCACCAGCTTGCCGAGCGGCTCTTTCTTTTCACGTAGCGCGTTACCCAACTCACGGATCATCTCCCCACGCACCGGCGCGGGAACCATGCGGAAGGTTTTGAACGCTTCAGTCGCCTTGGTCATCACCGCAGCGTAATCGTCTTCGTTCGCCTGCAATACACTGGCAATCCGCTCACCTGTGGCCGGGTTGTAAGATACCAACTCGTCACGACCATCGCCGCTGATCCAGCCATCCGCGCCATAGCAAGCGCCCTTGTTAACATCTTGAATGCCAAGTTCCGTCAGAAAATCCATCACTCAGTCCCTTGTTCTAAACAAAGCGTCCGATCCATGAACGCTCCGCTCATTGTTGTATGTTTCGTAGTGAGAAAAGTAGGAATAGCACCATGAGAATCAAACCGCCTCGAAAGACGCTGGAGGCTGCACTCATTCCATTCTACGCTATCCCAAACAGGTATAGAAATGCCTCGCTCCGTGTGACCGAAGGGAGGCAGTAATAAAATCTCATATCCAAGGATCAGGCAGCTACGGATGCTGTAGACTTGGGTTTGCTGCCTTCAGTCTTGGGAGGAGTTTTCTTGTCCTCACTCTTGCTGTCCATGATAGTATTGGGAGATGGGCTTCCTGTCCTTGCAGAACCGTTAGGACCGTCCTTTTTCTTATAGTCGGTCTCATAGAACCCGGTGCCCTTGAATATCAGACCCGCGCCCATCCCTATCTGGCGCTTGGATTCCGCACCACAAACCGGACAAGGATGTGGTTCATCCACCATCATCCCATGAAACAGATTGAATGCATGCCCACATTCAGTGCAGTGATAGGTGTACGTTGGCATGAGTTACTCCTTCAACTATCTCGAATGGTGAGGAAGCTGTCCTGTTGAGCTTCTACTCTCGCTTCAGCCTTCAGCAAACACCGAGCCATATTTGCCCGGCAGCCTCGAAACAGCGGGGAATGTAGGAATTGCGGCGCTCCACGTCAAACGAGAAGCGAGACACCTCTCACGGAGATAAGCTGCCGGAATGTGCCAGCATGGCAGAGATTGTTCAGATCAGGATTAAAGTGGCAGGGCTGGCAGGGGGAAACGTCCGAGGTTATTGCGAGCTAAGAACCAGAGCGTCGTCCTCTTTTTCATCAACAGGGCGAGCGTTGTCTATCACTTCAGAAAATATCTCGTACCTCTCTAGGATGTCGTAAACATAACGCGTGACTTGCTTTCCACGCACAAACGCATACCCTTCCTGGGAATAATACTCCGGCTGTTCGAGCAGGCTCAGGGCTTGTGCGACTTCATCCCAGATGTCCGGATTGCCATGTTGCTCACGCACCAGACGGCGTGCGTTGAACACATGGCCCAGCCCGGCGTTATAGGCCGCCAACGCGAAACTGATCTGGTTGCGAAAATCACCAGCGTTCTCACCGAGATTCTCATTCATAACGTCCAGCAACTGGCGAAGGTAACGCGATCCGCCTCGGATGTTCTGTTCCGGGTCATAGAGATCGTCCACACCGAGGGTCGCAGCTGTCTCAGGCATCAATTGCATCAGGCCAATTGCACCCGCCCACGATACCTGTTCAGGGTAGAAGCGACTCTCGTGATAGGCCTGGGCAGCCAGCAAACGCCAGTCTATCCCCACCTCATCTTCCGCGGCACGGAAGAAGTCATCGTACCGACTCAGACGCCCTTCCTGATTCAACGCCATCTGGTGAGTGCGATGGATACGAAAACGTCGAGGACTCTCGAAATATCGCTTCTTGAGGATGTTGTAGAACGCGCTGCGGTCATTACGATCCACAAATTCATTCAACGACGCCAGCAACTCAGGTGAATTCGAGCGAACACCCCAGGCAATCTCCTGCTGCTCTGTCAACGAAGCACCGATTAAGAGATCCGGGTTGAATTGCTGCTCCAGCTGCGCGATGGTGTTATCCACTATCGTCAGGTCAGAACCACCGTTGGCGACAACCTGAATCGGGTCTTCTGCAACGGTCAGTTCATCGAGATACTGAATCGTGAACGCCAGACCGGTGCTGTCGCGTAACGCTCGCAGGCGTTCATCATACGACGAACCCTCACGAACCAACACCGTCCGCCCAGCCAGTTCGTCAATGGTACGAGGTGGCGGAACATCGCTACGACCCACCGCAACCTGCCACACATGCTGATAGGGATCGGTAAAACTGATCCGTTCGCTGCGATCATCTGTTATCGTCATCATTGACGCTATCACATCGCCCTTACCCTCCAACAGATAAGGGATCATGTCATTCCAGGTCGGGGGCAGAATCACTTCAAGCACCAGGTTCTGCTCTTCCGCGTACTTCTGCAACAACTCGTAATCGAAACCGCGACGGGTGCCCTTGAACAGATAATAGGTTAATGGATGATTTCGGGTGATAACCCGCAGAGTATCCCGCTCCACGATCTGGGCCAGATCGAGCTCAACCGGCTTCGGGTCAACTGACATGTTCGATTGACCCGAACAACCCATCAGCAACGCGATCACGCACGCGCCAATGAAGGGAAGACCAACTGCTCTGTGAATTGGGCTAATCATGTGTTCAGCTTAGTGCCTTGAGTTGATCCATGTCAAGTGTAATCCAAGTATAAATCGAGAAAACAATACCCCTGAACCAGTAATACTTCTATCCATATCAACGGGAGGCCATTCATTTTCGAGTTGATTGCATATTTATGGATTACACAACGGTTATGATGCTTATTCTTTTCGCCCCAACCTCGTTCAAAACATCCGCATATTGTATGACATGAATTGAAGTAGCTATAAAAGTACGTGTGGACGTGAGAGTAAGTCATCCTGACGCCGAAACAAGTCATCCTGACGCCGAAACAAGTCATCCTGACGCACGGCGTTTGTTTGCCGTGCGAGAAGGATCTCGGTGTTGACCTTTTGATAATCTGCGTAGATACAGGCCCGTGTTTGCTCGCAAACGCGGATTACCGTCACTTCGATACACACTCCATACTTTCTGAACCGTTCATCCAAACCTGTGGATAAGCCGCGTTTGCAAGCAAACACGGGCCTGTTCCGCGGATCACCGCATAAGTGTAGAATACAACGTCCCATAGTAGAGTCATCCGTAATCCCGATAGAATCAATAACAATTCACTTCACAATTCCCTTTGATCTGGTCATCACTCTCGCTAATTTATTTTCCGGATGTATCCATCAAAGATTTCCAACTACGCTGATTCTTGGTCAGCACTTTCAGGGAGAAGAAAAATGAAACGCACTTCTGCTGTTATTTGCCTGCTTATTGCTTTTTCACTCATCAGTATTCCATCCATAGCTCAACCACCTGAAACATTGTGGACACAAACTTTCGGCGGATATGATGGGGATGATGGTAAAAGCATTCAACAGACAGCCGACGGCGGGTATATCATCACGGGATATACAATGTCTTTCGGCGAGGGTTGCTGGGATGTTTGGCTAATCAAGACGGATTCCGACGGGAATGAAGAGTGGTCACGGACCTTTGGGGGAGCTGGTGATGACCAGGGCTATCGCGTTAAGCAGACAACTGACGACGGATATATCATCATTGGACAAACTTCCTCTTTCGGCGCGGGGGGCTCGGACATATGGGTGATAAAAACAGGTTCAGACGGTAATGAAACCTGGAGCCAGACTTTCGGAGGAACCAGCGATGAGAGTGGCTTCAGTGTTCAACAGACTCCAGACGGCGGATATATAATAATAGGAGGCACTACCTCTTTCGGCGCGGGTTACATGGATGTGTGGTTGATTAAGACAGATACCGATGGAAATGAACTCTGGTCGCAGACTTTCGGCGGAACTGAAATGGATTATGGCAGTGACGTTCAACAGACAATTGACGGCGGATATATCGTCTCGGGACAAACTTCCTCTTTCGGCGCGGGTGGTCGTGATGTGTGGCTGATAAAGACAGATAACGAAGGCAATGAAATCTGGTCTCAAACATTCGGTGGAGCTGGAAGGGAAGAAAGTAGCAGCGTTTGTCAAACGGAGGACGGCGGATTTATTATAGCAGGAGGCACTACCTCTTTCGGCGCGGGTTACTTGGATGTGTGGTTAATCAAGACAGATACCGATGGGAATGAAGTGTGGTCGCATACTTTTGGGGGGGCCGCTACCGATTATGCCCATTGCGTTCAACTGACAACTGATGGTGGATATATCATCACAGGATATACAGGTTCTTTCGGCGCTGGTAATGTCGATGTGTGGCTGTTAAAGACAGATTATGAAGGAAATGAACTCTGGTCGCAGACATTTGGGGGTGCTCATTATGACTGGGCTGACAGCGTTCATCTATGTAGTGATGGTGGATATATAATCACTGGAACCACTGACTCGTTCGGAATGGGTGAAAATGACGTATTCATGATTCGTGTTTCGGCCGATGGAACTGAAGTAACCGAAGACATCACATCAATCCCAACAGACTATGTATTTGACGAAATCTATCCCAACCCCTTCAACCCAACCGCTACCATATCCATTGCCCTGCCTAAACCTTCAGAACTACAGGTCAACGTGTTCAACACAGTCGGTCAGGAAGTCACGGTGCTTGCTGACGGCCAGTACAATCAAGGCTATCAGCAATTCACATTCGATGCAACCGGTCTATCCAGCGGGATATACTTCGTGCAGGCGATTGTGCCGGGCCAGATGAATGAGATGAGGAAGATTGTGTATATGAAATGAAGCAGTCCTGAGACTTGAGTCCTGAGTAAAAGAAAGGAAAAGACAGGGAGAGCAATGAAACGTATCTGTATAATTTCACTGATAATATCATCACTCCTAATACTAACCATCTCGTCCTTCGCGGCCCTGGATGACCGCGGCCCCTCTCTTGAACAATTAGGCATGGCCGTCAGTTCGATAGCTGATCCGATCTCCGCTTCTGCACGGGTACTCAATCCCGCCGCCGGGTCCAGACTCATCGCCTGGAATTATTCCGCCAGCTTCTCACGTTCGTTCAACCTGCCCGAGTTCGACCGTTTCCAACTGGCCGCCGCCGGTCCATTCGGCAGAAGCACCGTGGGCGGGTGGGCATCAGGGTTCGGACGGACACTCTACAGCGAACGTTCAGCCGGAATGAACTACTCTCATCCGCTATATCACGAGCTACAAGGCGGTGTCGGCCTCACCTACTCCCAGATTCAAGTGAAAAACTATGGGTCAGACTTCACAGTCAGCGGCGATTTCGGACTGTTCTGGGATGATGACCGCTTCACCGCAGGGATTTCCGTAAACAATTTTCCCAGCCGACCCATGTCCAAGTTCGCCGACACGACGCTGCCAATCGGAGTACAGGCATCCGGTATCATTCCTGTGGGACAAACTGTCCGTGTACTGGCGGAAATCGCATATCTGGAAAATCAGGACGTCGCCATTCGCGGAGGTGTGGAAGTCTGGATATTACCACTGCTTGCCATTCGCATGGGCTATGATTCCGGGACTGAACGTGTCCACCTCGGCCTGGCAATCGCATGGCAGGGTTGGACCGGACAGGGCGCGTACGATCACCATCCCTGGCTGGGCTGGAGTAATGCCTTTGGACTGCAATGGTATCCTGCATTGAATCGAGAATAGGAAGCGCTTATGTCTGCAATCAGAGCCGTCCTGTTCATATCCTCAATTGTGCTGCTTCTCTCCTCTTCTTTTGTCACCGTTCACGCCATCGCCACGCCAGATTCGCTGTCTCAATTATCCCAGCAAGTTTCCGAGGATGACCTCCTTCAACTGCTGGAAGATCAACCGGAGGAATCTGCGGCAGACCTCTGGGAATCGTTGACCCTGAAAAAATATCAATCCCATCTCCGCGCACGGATATCCGACCTCACCGAACAGGATTACGCCGCTCATCTGTTGAGAGCATATACCATTATTGACCAATATCGAGTCGGCGCTCTGATTCAACGTGACGTGTCCGAACCTGACATGATCGATCTGTGGCGGGTAGCTGTTGAAACGGACTTATCTGGCGCACGCGTCATCATCGGCGACTTCAGGGTGGATCAACAGTTGGGATGGACTGTTGCCTCATCACCGGTATGGGCTTCATCGACCGATGCCATGAGTCCATTGAGACGACCGCACGAATCCATCCGGATGAATCTCTCCAGCGAAGAGGGTTGGGGCTGGCGAGGGTTGGCACTGACGAAAGCTGTCGACGAAAACGATTTGGATTTACGGCTCGATTTGTGGGGTGGATATTCGGAATTTGATGCCACCCAGGACAGCGACGACCTCACCTACAAGCCCTTCGCCACACAGGGCGATCATACTCCCGATCGTGACAGCTACATCAAGACGGTAACCGCTTACCATGCTGGCGCATACATGGAGTCAGAGCTCCCGTTGAATCTTGGCAAAACGTCCGTTTGCGGCACGCTCACCCGTTTCGACAATCCCCTCTCCCCTGTCATCAACAACGCGCGGTTTCGGTTTGCCGACGATTCCTTCTCCGCAGTAGGCATAGGGCATCGGTGGACCGATTCCGCTGATAAACTTCAGTTGCATTCCGAGGTGACCGTTCAGAACGGCGATGCCTGGGGTGGTAGCGTGGTTGCAACTAATCGTCTGGGCGGACACGCTCGTGTAATCGCGAACGTTTGGCGGGCAACACAATCCTTCTCCACATTTCACGCCCGCCCCTCACTGGCCTTTGGCAGTGACCCGGCTGGAATCACCGGCACCATGCTGGCCGGAGTATTCGATTTCCCATTGGGAGTTGCCTCAACAGGAGCAGCACTTGACTGGACTGAAACAGATTCCGTCCACCTCCAATCAGAATTCCGCCGTTCAATCTTCGTTCGGCTGAAGACTTATCAAGTGCAGAATGTCATCACCGATCTGTCGTTACGATACCGCAGCGATCAATTGACCTTGGATCGTGTCGAAAACTCATTTTTTGCGCGGGCGCTGCTGAGACATGATCAAACCAGAAGCAGGGTTGATCTGAGGGTGGATTCAGCCTTCAACAATTCCGGGTCCGCAACTGGAATAACACTGGGTACCAGACAGTCCATCGCCGCCTATTTACGTTGCCACTTCACACTCTCAATTGTGACTGAATCAGGGTCGGGAGCGGTAATAACTCTCGTTGAGCCCGCCGGGCTGGGTGTCTTTCCAATTCGCCGGGTATCAGGTGAATTAGTCAGCGGAGTCTGCCGAGTGGATCTATTACCTCTGAAACAGATCAGAATCTGGGTCATCGGGAGAGTAGATCATCGGCTATATGCCGAAGTTGAAGGTACCAATCCCACCCTCTACACTCTATCTCTCGGGTTGGAGTGGCGCGATTTTCTCCACTGGTAAGAGCCATATAAACTCTCTTGATAGTTCCACAACGGATTATCTTTAGATTGTCAAATGACGGCAACGTAGCAGCCGATCCAACTCCAACTTCAACACAAGTTGAACTGAAAAATGATCAACACTCCACAATCACCAAATGATAAAAGCACGCCCGCAATTATGGAAATCCATAAGAATACACCTGCTGCCGATCAAGAAGCTCAAGCACCGACCTCTTTACCGATTAGAACGATTCGCTGTCCACGTTGCTTCCACAGCATTGAGATGAACTGTGAAGGTTTGCAAACTAAGGTTGATTGCCCGAATTGCCATATCAAGTACTCATATCTGGACGGTTATCTGACCTATTACAGGGAATACCCTGAGTTGTTCATTGACCAGGTTCACGCTCTACCCCTGGTTCCGGGATTCTCAACAAGTGGGCGTGTCCTCTCAGCGCCAAATGACCTGCTGATTATTGAATTCGGAATCACATACCGAAGACCGCCCGACGTCTTCTTTCTCGTAGATGAAGATCGAGCAGCACGTCAATGGATTGCCAACAATCAGGTATTATTACCGCTATCAACCTGTGAACACAATTTCATTCTATTCTCGCGAATCATTGAACGGAGTCTCGAATCTGAACCCGCACCAGTCAACTGGATGGCGCTTGGCGAAACCGGCGACTGGGCCAAACCGCTCTGGTTGCAGTATCTGAATAATGGAGCCAGTCTCGTCCGGCAGGAAGAGGATGTAGCCGCAATAGTAATGCTGACAATGGCACTGGACTTCTACTATGACGCAGTGCTCGCCAAGGTAGGCGTAGACTTCAACATGATCCGTAAACGTGGACGTAAACGTGGGATGAATGAAAAGCGAGCCAAACTCATGTACATTCGGGAAATCCTCGGAGAATGGCCCGCAAATTTTGAGGGATTGCTCGGCGATCTGACCGACTACCGAAACCAGTTGGTGCACGGAATCAACAAAGATACATCGATCCTGAAGATTTCCGGGAGGAAGTCTTTCCAGATAGTAATGCGGGCAGTGATGTTCCTCATCGAGATGCTCTATCGTTCAGAAGCTGAGATTCACCCCAAAAACACCTGACGGATTTCCATATCTATGCTATACATAAAACAACTCTCACAACCTGAAAGCCAGATTCTAAGCAGAATCTGTTTGCTATTGGTGGCCGTCGCGATGCTGTCAATCAGCACCGCTGATGCTGATTCGCACGCTACCACCTCATCTACCGTCTTTGACGAACTGACCGCGCGATTGATTGAGGATGGGGTAACTCCAACCAACGTTTACCAGCATTTTGATGATGCCCGAACCCAATTATTGCCTCAGCTGTTGAAGGTGAACGTCAAACAACCGGATGCGTCGGGAGCCTATGAACGCTTCAAAGGGGATCAGAGCGTACAGGACACCTACAGATTCCTCAACGCCAATCGAGCGGTATTTGACACCGTGCTGGTCGCTTCGCCAGTGACCGCTGAGATAGTCGCGGCGATCCTCAAGATTGAGAGCGATTTCGGCGGGCATCAGGGGAAATACCGACTATTCAACGTATTCGCCACGTTGAGCCTGTTGAACAGCAGCGCAATCGACACCCTGGTCCCAACCTTCTGGGATAAGGTGCTGGCCGACATACCTCAGTCTGAACGACAAGCAGCGATCCGAACAGCCAACAACCGACGTTCCTCGAAGGCCAAGTGGGCTTATCGTGAGCTGAAGACGCTGCTGGAGATGTCTGAAGATGGCATCATTGACCCCCTCGCCGAACGTGGATCATGGGCCGGTGCCTACGGAATGCCGCAATTTCTCCCATCTTCGTTCCAAGCCTATGCCAGAGACGGAGACGGCGACAATCACATTGACCTCGACACCCTGCACGACAGTATCGCCTCTGTCGCTAACTACCTGGAAATACATCGTTTTTCAACCAGCAATGAGCAACGTAGACGCAAGGCCGTCTGGCACTACAACCACAGTGAGGACTATGTAGACGCTGTCATTACCCTGGCAGATCGAGTAGCAGCTTTGGAAATGGAATCCTCCGAGCAATGAACGCATACCCGATTTCGCCTCCTCAGATATGAGCCCGGGTTGCATCGTGATTTACCACGACTTAACTTTCGGCCCGTTCAGAAATGGCGCGTTCGTTCAGCGGTTAGGACGCTGGCCTCTCACGCCGGTAACACGGGTTCGAGTCCCGTACGCGCTACAAACCCGTGAAAGCGTTGAATATCAACGCTGGCGCGGGTTTTCTCTTTGTATTCGATATCGGGTTTCTGACAAGTAGTCCAGTGAATCATCCATATACGGGCCTGATCCAAGGTGCCCCTGCGGGCTTCGCCAGCAGGGATGATCCGATGTACGTCAGCCGCGTTGGCGGAGCCACGTCCGGGCAAGAAAAACTATACTCCCACGATATTTAGTGTCGTGGATAAGCCGCGTTTGCAAGTTCTCTAACACGGGCCTGTTTAGAGTTACTCGCGCTCAATCAACCAACTGTTCCCAATCCGGTGAATCACCGATGAAATCAAGCAGTTCGGGGAAACTCAATCTGACGAAGATCGCTACATCATCAAACTCTGAACGCCAAGCCGCGCCCACATCAACCCTCGTATCGGCCTGGAAGAACAACCAGCCACGCATGCTCAACACTCCACCAAGTGAAGCGACTCCATAATCATTCGTCCAATCCGCCAACGAAACACCTCCACCCCATCCTGTGCTACCCTCGGCAAATAGAGACCCGGACACACGTTCGAGATATAAATACCCAAGTCCCGGCAAACCGTGATCAGCATACCATAACGGGAAATGGAGCTCAGTGCCACCAAAGAGAATGCGTCCGTTGCGTCTTAACTCGGTTGACAAGTCATCGTCCGCATATCCTCTCGGACGCACTCCCGCTCGTGAGAAGCTCAAGTCGCCATTTTGTGTCTGTACGGCTCCTTTGAGGGCAACAACAGTGTTCGTCAACGGGCCGGGAACATGCTTCCGAAGGTTTATCTCGATCAAGTCACCTTCCAGATCCATACCTGGAAATCCACGTTCCATGGTCAAACGCACCAACTCCAATCGACTGGGTACAGGATCTCGTAAGGCGGAATAACTTCTGATCAATGTTCCCCCAGCGCGAACCCCGAGATAACCATTCGATTCGAGACCGCCCTCAAGCGTGGTCTGGCGATGACGGAAGCGTTGAGTCAGCCCCACAAATGGCAACGCAGTTGTACGCCATTTTCCTTGATCCAGATGTATGCGTTGAAACGCGGTTAAACCAATATCCCATTCCTGTTTCCAGACTGAATCGAAAATGAGCGAATTATTCTGATCAAGATTGGCTTCAAGCAATTCGTCAGGATAGGAAAAAGTGCTCAGGCTCAGGTCAACAGGCAGATCGCGGTAAGTGATGTTCGCAGACGCATTCGGCATTTGAGATTCCAAGCCGACGTGTGCAGCCACGTTCCACGACAGGATACCAATAGGATCGCGCCCAAATACCCTGATCCCAACGCCAGCCTCATCGGTGCTACTGTAGGATGGCATCGCATAATTCGGTGCCATGTGACGTAGCGGGTTGTAATCCTGCTCGACACCAAAGACCTCCGTATCCAGCAGTGTGTCCGGCGTTGCAAATACAGACCGTGACTCAGGTTCGATCAGCACACCGACTGGCTGATTCAACCAGCGAGTTGAATCGAACAGGGCAACGTTGAACCCTTCAGCGGTGTAGTGCGCGTAGGCGACTTGTGAGCCATCCGGCGATATTGCCGGTTCCAGCGCACCGGTCATCACACGTGAGCGTTGAACCGCGGTCTTGGTCGATAGATCAATCTCGTACAGGTTGAAGATGCCATCCACATCCGCCGACACCCAAAGCTCATCGTTCGGTCCAAAGGCCGGGTCCCAGGTCGCCAGAGCGCCATCAATCGTCACCGCCCGCATGTCAGCCGTGGCGGTGTCCAGCACATAGACCGTCTCACCCTCACCCAAGTCGCCGGTGAATGCGAGAAGTCTACCCTCCTCGTTCCACGCCGGATCTGAAATATGACCAAGCCGGGTGCTCACCCATTGTTGCTGAACACCCTGTGCCATGCCAGTGGTATCAAATACTATCGTGCGCAGCCCCATGCCACCATTGTCTAATGAGCCGACATAGGCAAGGGTCATCGTCTCGACGTTGAATGCCGGCGCCCAACCATTCAATCCACCGTAGACCAGATCGCCGATTCGTCCATCACTCCTGACCCGAACCAGCACCGACTCATTCTGTTCAGGTGCCAGAATTCCACGCCGGATTTCTGAGACAATGACACCGTCGAAGAACGGGGTGACACCATCATGGGCAGTAACACCAGTATAGGCGAGCACATCCTCACGATAATTCGGACCTTCGCCGAAGGTGATTATGCGGTCGGGATGAGCGTACGAACGTTCCGCGACAACCAACCCACCTTCAGGTGTCCACTTGGGATGATGATAGGAAGTCCGTGGTTTTTCCAGCAGCGGTGTCCCTACCGCGTACCCGGCCGCATACAGACGGCGCATCCGAAAACGGAGATGATCACGATTTGTCTGTTCCAACCAACGCCATTGATCTTTCAGGGTGCGACCACTATAGGCGCGATGGAAATTCCATCCCGTCAAGCCAGGCCAGGTAGCATTCAGATTCATCCAATTCTGGACATGCTTGAATCCGAGATACTCACTGATCAGCGACCCGTAGAGGTAAGTACCGCCCGTGTAAGCGCGATTGAGAGGTGGGTGCACACGTCCAGCCGAGGAAATCCGATCCAACGACCAGTATGAACCCCGTTGCGCGAGCTGGGTACGCATCATCATCCCCTGGTAAGAGGAGTACAACCGTCCCCCACCCTTCACGCTCTCAGTCCATATCGCCTGCCCCTCCAGCAACCAGTCCGGTGCGAGAGTTGCGGGTGCTACAGCTTCACCAAAAAGCGGCACCAGGAATTTCGCCAAACCTTGCCGCTGGTTCAGCTGATAGACATGAGTCAGCTCATGGGCGGTGACACGATCCAGGAACAATGAGGACTGCGGGCGAAGCCCCTTGTCCATCGCTACAGCTACCGGAATCTCTATCCGGGTGGGATTGATCAAGGCCATCGCCTGGCTGAGATCCATAGCCGGATTGAGCACTATACGCGCGACTGGGGGCCGGTCCCCATACCAGAGCTCCAAGCTGTCCAGGTATTCGTGGCTGGTGGCTGCCAACATGTGGGCGTGGGCTTCATATCCGGCGGGGAAATAGACTATCACTTCTCCCGAACGGAATTCTTTCCACTGGAATTGGCTGGGATAAAGTCGTGCATCCACCCGAATTGACTGTAACAGGATCAACAAAAACGCAATGGCTGGAAGAAGCAAAGTGGACCATGCAGGGAATCGTCTCATGCCGCACTCGTCTCCTTTGCTTTCTGCAAGTATATGGTGCCACTTATTGTCGCAATGACCGCACTGGCCATCACCCCGGCACCTATCACATGTTCAAACCAGGGCAACTCAAGTCCCATCATCTCTCGAACGTTGAGGCCCAGGAACGCTACTATCAAGGTCACCATCTGCACAATAGTCTTCAACTTCCCCAGGGAAGAGGTGGCCAGAGGCTTGCTGGCGTGGGCTTTAAGCGAACGCAGAACCGTTATCCCGAGCTCACGCAGAACGATCAACCCTAACGCTACCCCCACCCACATCTTCCATACGCCCCACTCGAATCCGGGAGTTGCGAGGATAGCGTAAAACCCGCTGATAACCATCACTTTGTCCGCCAGCGGGTCGAGGAAGCTCCCCACGTCGCTGACTGTCCCCATTCTTCTTGCGAGAATCCCATCCAGCATGTCGGTAATCATCCCGACCAAAAACGCTCCAGTGGCAATCAGATGCCACGATGTTTCCGTTTGCAACCAACCATATACAAACAACGCGGTTATGGGAAAGCGGAGGGATGTGAGAATGTTTGGTAGATGCCGCATCATACGCATGCTTTCTTTCGCCTGAAGTTGCTGCAATATAGAGCGTCACACGGGAACCTGCACCTGCAATCCCCTCCTTGCGGGCTGAGCGAGGTCTCCCTACCTTGTGCCGGACAACTATGGGGCTCCATGCCGAAAGCAAAAGTAAAACCAGCAAAGAAAACAGCGCCTCCAAAGAGACGGTCGAGGAAGACGAAAAAAGGTAGTTCCTCGAGCTCCCGTTTCAAGGATGTCGCTGGCATCATATTCGTAACTCTGGCCGCAATGGCCACCATCGCCCTGTTGAGTTACAACGCTAATGATGCCCCCGGAGGTAGCCGAACTGACGATGAGATCCAAAATCTTCTTAGGCTATTTGGTGCAAACATCGCGTTCTATCTCTCCATATTTACCTTCGGACGATTTCTCTCGCTGATTCTGCCGCTGTTCGTCTTTTACTTCGGGCTCGACTTGTTACGTGGTAAGGGCCAGCGCCTTCTACGTCGCCAGTTCTTACCGATTCTGACCGTCGCCCTGCTGACCGTCACCATCTGGTCCTGGTTCAGAGCAGCTCAAGGAATCCCTGAATCCGCAGAACTGACCGGCCTTATAGGCTTCGGAATCGAGTTCATGCTGGTGCATTTCCTGGGGATGACCGGGGCGGCAATACTTCTGGCAGCCCTCACCCTGATCTACATCACCCTGTTGCTGCGTCTTAGTTGGTCAAATATGCTGCATGGGACTTCAGCCGCATTCGGCAGCATCATCGCAATGATCAAGCTGCCAGAACGAAAGCCAAAGCCCAAACTCCCCGAGAAGAAACCGTCACCAGTCATTGCCAGACACCCGGGAACTAACCTCGATTTCGATGATGATGAAAATGGCGATGAATGGGATGATGATGATTCCGATTTGCCCGAAATCGTCCGTTCTCCAACACTTTCAACATCGGCGACAGGTAACGGTTCCGCTGATTCTGGTGATCCGGAAGACTTCATACTGCCGTCCTCCGAACTGCTGAATCTGCCCGAAGACACTAATAAGGTCGAGTGGGATGAGGCGGAACTGCGGCGACGTGCCAAGGAACTGGAAGAACGTCTAAATGATTACGGGGTCAGCGCAAATGTGGTAGCTATCCACCCCGGCCCGGTGATTACACGCTATGATCTGCGTCCGGCAAAAGGGGTCAAAGTCAGCCGGATAACCAGCCTTTCGGATGATCTGGCGCTCAGCCTGTCCGCCGTCGCCATCCGCATCATCGCACCGATTCCCGGCGCTGGGGCGGTCGGAATCGAAGTGCCGAACGAAACCGCTGACGTCGTATACCTGCGTGAGATCATTGAGTCCGCCGAATGGGCTGCCTCGAACAAGCCGTTGTCCATTGCCCTCGGAAAGAATGCCCAGGGCGATGAACTGGTAGTCGACCTCGGTAAAATGCCGCACCTGATGATTGCGGGAACGACCGGATCAGGCAAATCGGTGTGCATCAACACCGTCATCGCCAGCATCCTGATGCGCAACCGCCCCGACCAGGTACAACTGGTCATGATTGATCCCAAGAAAATCGAGCTGTCGGCATATGCTGAGTTACGCCGTCATCATCTGCTATTCCTCGAATCGTTGAACGAAGTCATCGCCACCGAACCGAAAAACGCCGTCGCGCTCCTGCAATCCGTCGTCCTCGAAATGGAACGACGTTACGATCATCTCGCCGAAACTGGCGCACGTAACCTGACAGAATTCAACAAGATAGTTGAAGAACGTAGAGCTGAGGCTGAGAAGAATGGCAATGGCGAAAACGATGGCAGCGAAGAATTGAAGAGACTGCCTCGAATCGTGGTAATCATTGACGAACTGGCCGACCTGATGTTGGTCGCTGCACGTGAGGTCGAAGAACCGATTGCCCGTCTGGCGCAAATGGCACGTGCGGTCGGCATCCACCTTATAGTTGCGACGCAACGCCCGTCGGTCGATGTCATTACCGGCGTAATCAAGGCGAATTTCCCGGCTCGTATCGCCTTCATGGTAGCCTCGAAGATCGACAGCCGCACCATTTTAGACCGCGCAGGCGCCGAAAAACTGCTGGGCATGGGTGATGGACTATTTCTTTCCATCGCTTCCCCCACACCAATCCGTTTTCACGGTGCGTTTATCTCCACCGAAGAAGTGCACAAGTTGATAGCACATGTCAGGAAACAGCCGGCCTTTGTGAAACCTGTCCAGCTGAAATCTCCTGAAGACTCCTCATCTGGAGGTGGAGGCGAGATCTCCGCGGATGACCGGGATCCTCTCTTCCCCGACGCCGTGAAAGTAGTAGCAAGACATCAACAGGGATCGGTTTCGCTATTGCAGCGTCGCCTGAAGATCGGGTACAGCCGCGCGGGACGTCTGCTCGATCAACTCGAGATGGCGGGGATCGTTGGACCGTTCGAGGGTTCAAAAGCACGCGAAGTGTATCTCGATCCAGAGCAAGTTGAATCGTTCCTCGCGGGTGGAGATGAGGCGGTTGACCGATAGGTTGCGGTCTGCGGAATAAGATAGGCCCGTGTTTGCTTGCAAACGCGGCTGGTACAGGGTTTGTCGGCTGTCGGCTGTCGGCTGTGGAATATGCCCACGACATTCATGTCGTGGATGATCCGACGATGAATATGCCCCTGTTACCGCCGCAGGCGATAGCAGGGGTGATCCGCAAGTTACAAGGTGCCCGTTTGATTTATCAGGACTCAGGACAGTCGTTAAATGATCCCTGCGAACCGCCAAAAAGACGGCGGGTCACAGGGGCATATATCATAGCTGAGTTATCTGGATAACCGGATGCTTGCAAACGCGGCTGGTACAGGGTTTGTGGGCTGTCGGCTGTCGGCTGTGGAATATGCCCACGACATTCATGTCGTGGATGATCCACGCTTGCAAGCAAGCACGGGCCTGTTTTTCAGGACTCAGGACTCAAGACTGAAGTGGATTATCAGATGATAGTAAACCACCTACGGCTTCCACGGACTGCTTCCCTCTTGGTAGGTATTTTCCTGTTAATGGCAGCTGGTTCCGCCCTGGCAAAGGAATACTCCGGCGAACAGTTAATCGAGAAAGTGCAGAAGACTTACGATAAACTCGAAACCTTGTCAGCACATTTCCGTCACGAATTCCATTGGGCGATGGCGGATGAAATCGAGATAACCGAGGGCATAATGTTGTTATCCGGTGACGATCGATTCAGGTACGAAACCAGTAACCAGATCACCGTCAGCGATGGAACAACCCTCTGGCGATTCAACGTCGGATCGCAACAGGTGATTGTGGAGAACACCTCCAGCGCTGACCCCGGTTCGCTGCCACGCGATATCCTGTTTGAATTTCCTAAGCAATTCAACGTCAGCTCAGCTCAGGATCTTGGAAACAAACTGTACGAACTCGTGCTTATTCCGAAAGAAGCCGGAATGGGTGTGGAAGATGTGAGGGTGATTGTGGACGGCGATTCCTGGATCACTACCCGCCTGTCTTTCAAGGATGAATCCGGAAATATCACCGTCTACGAGCTCACCGATGTCGAGATAGATGTGGAGATCGATGATTCACGCTATCAGTTCATTCCCCCTGAAACCGCAACCGTATTCGATCTGAGATGAAAAGTAATTCCAAGAGTCTGCAACCGTTAATCGGTGTCATTATAAGCCTGATACTGGTGTATTTCGTCCTCTTCAGCCCTCAGTTATCAACCCTGATCTCCGGTGATGTCGGCATTATCGAGGCTCTGTTCGGACAATCTCGTATAAGCCTTGATGACTTCCGAGCTGTGGGAGAACAGCTTCTGTATGGCCCCGCCATTCTCGCAATACTCTTGCTGATGTCATCACTGTTCCTCCGTGCCTGGCGCTGGCAACTGATCATAAGGCAGATCAAACCTGTCGGATACTGGACCGTGTTCCATGGCGTCAACCTGGGCTACCTGCTGAACAACTTACTCCCCCTGCGTGCAGGCGAAGTCCTGCGTGCGGTGATAGTCGGACGACGCGCCAACATCTCACCGGCCACGGTCGTTACAACAGTAGTAGCCGAACGTGTTTTTGACATGGCTGGTCTGGGTATCCTCTTCGGAATAGTCACCTTCTTCTTCCCCTTCCCCGACTGGATACAGACAGCAGGGCTCACCTTCGCCGGGGGAGTGTTGATCGTGTTAACCGGATCGCTGATACTCGCACATTCGGAAGAACGCCTCAAACGTTGGCACGATGCTATTCAGAAGCGCGGCAAGTTAATTCGCAGCGTGGGTGAGATAATGTTGCGATTCGTGGAAGCGCTGTCAGTGCTCCGATCCAAATCAGCCATGATTCATGTCGTCTGGAGTCCGATGGCGCTGTGGGTTATCTACATAGGGACAATGAAGCTGGTACTGGATGCGTTTCAATTCACTAATGGAACCTATCCGTTACTCGCCGGCGAAGCGATTCTCCCCGCCGCCGCATTGACAATCATCACCTCGCTGGGTTTCGCAATACCATCAGCACCGGGCGGGGTCGGCACCTATCACGGCGCAGTTCTACTCGGATTGTCGTTGTTCAATGTTCCAGAAGGAGTGGCGGTTATCTTCGCCACCGTGATGCATGCCCTCAATTATCTTACACTGACTGGTTGGGGCGTTGTCAGCCTCTTCGCTATTAGGTTGAAGTTCAGTGATATTGTCCGGACAGCGAAGGAACACGATGATTGAAACCCAATCAAACCCTTTTCGCTATAATGATCTTCATCCTCTGGAGAGATGGGGACTTCCCCTGCTTCTCCTATTAGTTGTGCTGACCCGTGTACCGTTTTTCACTGTTGAGCCCTACAGCTGGGATGCTTTCAATTTCACCATGGGGGTTGAGCGGTTCTCTCCATCAAATGACATGCCCCATTTTCCTGGATATTTCCTGCATATCGGACTTGGGAAACTGTTCGCCATGTTACTTGGCGACGCTCAAGCTGGACTGCACGCTACTTCGTTACTCTATTCCCTGATCACAATCACCGCAATATTTATGTTTACCCGCGCCTTTATCGCACCACTACTGAAAATCACCTCCCTCCGTGATGTCGCAGCATTTTCTCTTAGTACGGCTGCATTAGCTGCCTTTAATCCGATGTTCTGGCATTTCAACGAGACTGAACTCGCCTACGACGGCGGGGCAATGATCGGGATGGTCACCGGAGCCCTGATAATTCTCGCTCCTCGAATACGGGGTGGGTGGATACTCGCAGCGGGTTCAATCGCGCTGTTTGGAGGTATTCGTCCAGACAGCGCCATGTTCGGATTGTACTGGGTGCTTTGGGCGCTATGGAATCGGGTGAGTTTGAAGCAGTGGCTGCTATCATCAATCGCTGTGATCGTTTGCACGGCAGCTTGGATCGTTCCCGCAATCATAGCCGCTGGCGGTATTGCCGACTATTTCGGTGTCGGGGGCGATGTATTCAGCAACGCTCGTGAAATGGATGTCATAAATGCGGGTGGTTTATTACCCTTGATTCGTCAAAAGGCAATAGGCGCATTGGGATGGACGTTCTTCACCATTGGACCGGGGATACTCGCCGTATTTGCCCTGGGAAATCGAAGCTGGAAATCCTGGAAGACAATTCCGAGGCAGTTGAAATGGATTCTCGTTCTTTGGAGCGTCCCACCTATCCTGATTTCCGCCATCTACTTTCATGGCGGTCACTTCCTACTCGCATTTGCACCATGCACAATTGGTGTTTCTGCTCTGCTATGGGGCAGCTTCTCCAAGCTGAGATCATACCTGGTGGCGGTGTTAATAGTCGTACTAGCAGGTACAGCTTGGTTCGTACTCCCGATACTCCCAGATGGCCGAACCTTACCGTACACACGCGGTCGAATTGAAGCCAACGACATCGCCATGAAATCCTGGCGAGATGCCGTGACGACACTCAATCCCGGTCAGAACGATGCGATTTTGTTCTACACTGAAGAGTGGCCGTGGCGAGCGGCAGTTCGCGACTTCCCCAATGTTCCAAGCTACCAGATTAACCCGATGCCTGAAGATCAGACGTTTATAGTGGGCGCTCGACTACTTGAGGAATTCATTCCCGATGAACACATCCATGACTTGTTCTCCCTCCCCATCAACACTCAACGACTATTTGTGCCATCCATGACAGCAGAGCTGGATCGAGTGTTGACAGACTTCAAGTCGTTCCAATTGATACAAGTGATTGATGTGCCAGAGGTGGGTGGAGTTATCAGCGTGTATCAAAAGCAGTGATCTCATATGACATGGATTAGACATAATGAAAAGGGATGCCGTTCGGCATCCCAACAGACTGCTGACATAGTCAAAGAACGCTATCCCAGCCTTGGAATACGACGTGTGTCATTCTGAATTTCGCAAAGCGAAGGAAGCATGTCTTGAACGCAGTGAAGGAAAGATCGTGCTTTTCCAACGGTTTACAAGTTCGATCTTTTTCAGCCGTCAAACAAACGACGGCTTCAAAATGACACCCTGTGTCCAATACAGGGGTTTGTCAACACACTGAAGGGATGCCGTTTGGCATCCCAATAAGTTTCTTCAGACTACAGACTCCCCGGCACGCGGAGGTGCCGGGCTACTCCTGTCGCCTACACCGCCTTCGACATACTACCCTTTCGACATACTACCGAGGAACTCTTCGTTCGTCTTGGTCTTACGCACTTTTTCACGCAGGAACTTCATCGTATCCATCGGGCTGTAGTCACTCAGCATGTTCCGCAAGATCCAGACACGGTTCAGCACGTGCTCGTCAAGGATACGCTCTTCCTTACGCGTTCCACTACGGTTGATGTCAATCGCCGGGTACATACGGGAATCGCTCAACTTGCGATCCAGCGCCAGCTCCATATTGCCGGTACCCTTGAACTCTTCGAAGATGACCTCGTCCATACGGGAACCGGTCTCAATCAACGCCGTCGCCAGAATGGTCAAACTTCCGCCATTTTCAATATTACGTGCGGCGCCGAAAAATTTCTTCGGTTCGTGCAGGGCTGTAGCGTCCACACCACCGGAGAGGATTCGTCCCGAATGCGGGGCTACCGTGTTATGCGCACGGGCCAGACGGGTTATCGAATCGAGCAGAATGACCACGTCGCGACCATGCTCAACCAACCGTTTCGCCATCTCAATAACCATGCTGGAAACCTGAATATGGCGTTCCGGTTTCTCGTCAAAGGTTGAGGAAACCACATCACTCTTGATGTTCCGCTGGAAATCGGTGACTTCTTCCGGACGTTCGTCAATCAGCAACACAATCAGATAGATCTCGGGATGATTATGCTCAATAGCATGTGCGATCTGCTGTAGAAGAACAGTCTTACCCGTGCGCGGCGGTGCAACGATCAACCCACGTTGACCCTTACCCAGCGGCACGAACATATCGATAATTCGGGTGGCGATGTTATCGTTGTTGTCGTATTCGAGATTAATTTGTTGGTCAGGATGAAGAGGGGTCAGATTTTGAAAGAGGATGGAATCACGGACTCTTTCCGGCGATTCAAAATTAACCGCTTCAACCTTAAGCAAAGCGAAGAATCGTTCATTCTCTTTCGGTGGACGGATTTGCCCGGCAACAATATGTCCCTTGCGCAATCCGAAACGTTTGATCTGGGACGGACTCACATAGATATCGTCCGGACCGGGGACGTAATTTGACGCAGCGTTGCGTAGAAATCCATAACCATCGGGGAGGATTTCAAGCACCCCACTGCCGAAAATCAAGCCCTCTTTCTGAGCCTGGCTTTCAAGGATCTTGAAGACGAGTTGCTTGCGTGGGAAACCACTGTAGCCCTCGACTCCCAGGTCACGAGCTCGTTTGTTGAGCTCTTCGATTTTCATTTTGTTCAGTTCAGCGATCTCAAGCGGCACGAGATACTCCTCTGGAGGTAGTAGCCATGTGGATGTTCATCATGAGCGGGTGGTGTAGGCAGGCATGGAATCCGCATCAGAGCAGACCCAGCTATACTTATCCTGTTAATATGGCGGAACTATCAAATCTAAACGGACCATAACACCGGAGAATATCCCAGCATCATCCAGTATTATAGATCTAGAACATGTAAGAGAAAACACGGATCACGATTAGTGATCTCAATGTCGACCAAGGACGGTTTGGAAGAACAACAATCTTCAGGGTAAAATAACGTATGGCACGCTATGCCCCAATTACTTTTGAATCTAGGCAGACCCCGTCACAATGTCAAGGCCAGATCTCCTCACAAGGTTCCCACATTGTCCTGAATGCATCTTCCATGCTTGTTCCTGCACCTCAACCCCGGTATCTTCCCCGCCATGGGTAGACCTCGTAAATATTCGCGGAAGTCGGCAAGTAAGCGCGCTTCTGATCCAATATTGCCTCAAGATCCAACATTCAAATTGACGGATCAGGCGGATGATACCAGTGCTCTCTCACCGGACGAATTGGATAAGGCATTGCAGAAGATGCGGCCTTCGTCGTTTACACCCCCTGAAGATGAGAAGGATCCGCGAGAACGGCTGGCATCCCCCATCGGCTATACCCGTAAACATGGCGGGCTTCCGCCCACCAGTAAAAAGCTCGGCCAGAATTGGCTAACCGATTCAGGAGTGATCAGATCCATCGCTGATTCGCTGGAAGCCAAGCCAGGAGATCTCGTCGTCGAAATCGGACCCGGAACAGGCGCACTCACCGAGCAGCTGCTGGACAATGGATACCGGGTAATAGGCCTGGAGATTGACAGACGCATGATCGACCATCTCGAGAGTCGCTGGCCAGATCATGAACGACTGACATTGATGCATGTGGACGTGATGAAGGTTGAAATTACCGATATTACTGATGGCGAACCATTCAAGCTAATCGGAAACCTCCCCTATAACATCACTTCCTCGCTTCTCTTCAAGTTACTCGATGAATTTCGCGCTCATCCTGGCATCATTTCTCGGATTGTCGTATTGCTCCAATATGAAGTTGCACTCAGACTGGTAGCTCAGCCGGGAGATAGCGAAGCCAGTATTTTATCCTTACTTTTGCGCTTCTGGGGAGAACCCGAGCTGGCCATCAAGGTGCCAAAAGAAGTGTTCCACCCCAGACCGAAAGTGGACGCCGGATTGCTGGCGATGGAAGTCGCCCCAGAGCCGCTACATCCTGTGGGCCATTGGTCAACTTTGCTCAAATTGGTCAAGGGCACGTTCTCCAAGCGACGCAAGATGCTGCGAAACAGCGTCCCGGGCATCGTCGGGATTCGTCCCATCGAGGGAATAGATTTCGATTGGACACGGCGCCCGCAAACCCTGTCAGCCGCTGAATATGCCATACTGGCCGAGCAACTCGCACCAAAACGCGAGTAATGATTTGGCTGAGGATGTGGGGAACTGAATGTCATCCGCCCTTTCAAGCAGTCGAGATGACCTGAACCTGCAATGTTCCGTGCCCCAGACATTTATGTCTGGGATTTGCTGAGATTCAAAGTTAGATAAACCCAGACATTTATGTCTCAGTGTGTTGACAAACCCCTGCATTGGTCACTGGGTGTCATTTTGAAGTCGTCGTCTTTATGACGACTGAAAAAGATCGAACTTATAAACTGTTGGAAAAGCCCGATCTTCCTCACTGCGCTACGCTTCGTTCGGAATGACACACATCGTATTCCAACGCTGGAAAAGCATTCGTTGACTATGTCAGCAGTCTGAGACATTTATGTCTGGGATTTGCTGAGAATCAAAGTTAGATAAACCCAGACATAAATGTCTGGGGCACATGCTCTACTGAGATGGATTTCAACTATGAGCGCAGCAATGGATGCACCGATACACGCATCAGCTCCGAATCTCGAAGATCTGCAGACCATCATCAGAGATTATCTGCATGAGGAACGCTTCGAAAAGGTCCGGACTCTGCTCGACACAATGCACCCGGCTGAAATCGCTGCGTTGATGACTGGTCTGGGCTCCACCGAACGACATTATGTCTTCGACATGACATCGGAAGAAGTACAGCATGATGTCCTGATCGAACTGGAAGAACCGGATCAGGAGAGGTTGCTCGACCGTCTCGAAGACGAACGCATCATCGAAATTCTGCACAATCTTGAATCTGATGATGCAACAGATGTAGTCGCCCTGCTGGATGAGCCCACCCGCGAACGTGTCCTCCAGGCATCCGAGCAAAAAGACCGTGAGGAACTGGAAGAGCTGCTGGCCTACGAAGAGGATACGGCCGGTGGTCTGATGGCGCTGGAAGTCGTCACCGTCTTTGAAAACAAGACTGTGCACGATGGCATCGAAATGGTTCGCACCGCCAAAGAACACGGTCATGAAGACATCCACTACATCTACGTGATCGATAGAAATAAAACACTGAAGGGACGGATCGCGATCATTGATCTGATGCTCGCCCCTCGCAGCCAATCAGTTCTGGAAATACTCGATGATGAGATGATCGTCATCCAGCGCGATACCGACCAAGAAGAAGTGGCCCAAATATTCAGCCGATATGACCTAATCGCTGCCCCGGTTGTTGACGAAGATTATTGCCTCATCGGCCGTATTACGATTGACGATATCGTCGACGTCATGGCCGAAGAAGCCGAAGAAGATATCGCCAAAATGGCTGGTACCGGCGAAGAGACTGTATCCGAACGTAACCTCCTCATCACGATTCGAGCACGTCTGCCATGGTTGATCCTCGCCCTCTTCGGCGAGATGGGCGGTGCGTTTGTCCTCTCCCAATTTGAAGAATCATTAACGACACTCATCGTCATCGCGTTCTTTATCCCCACAATTATCGCCCTCGCGGGAAATGTTGGAATTCAGTGTTCAACTATCGTGGTACGTGGTCTGGCTACAGGCGACATCCACTCGAACCGGATGTTCAGACGTGTTGGACGTGAGGTTGTCGTTGCATCGGTCAACGGACTGATCTTGTCAATCCTCCTCATGCTGGTCGTATATTTATGGAAGGGTGATTGGGTAATCGGGATAGCAATATCTTTGTCCCTGATATCGGTTGTGATCGTCTCTGCGCTGGTGGGATCACTGACTCCCTTCCTATTGAAGAAGATGAACCAGGATCCCGCATTAGCTGCCGGCCCATTCATCACCATGACCAATGACGTGGTCGGCCTGACCATTTACCTTCTGATTACCAGTAGCATGCTTTCCTGACGAGACACCATTACTAGAGTTCGCCTCTCGGAGAAGTCTCTCGATTTCTTTTGTCTAAAAGCTCGCAGGATTTTCAATCGTACCTTTGGGGATAGTATATTAAGGATGAATCTATCGTTTTCTGTGACCAATTATCTATGAGTGTTGTGAGTAGACTTGGACGTCCCTGGTGTAAATGGGACATCCACTAATCAGAGGGCATTATGAATCAGACACTCCCCTGCCATCGGTTGGTATCGCTCACCCTGCATTGTCCATCGCAACACATTTGCATTCACCATCGGGAGTGGCTTGTCCAGATTGTGATATGCCTCCAGATAGCTTCCAACTATGTGGATTATTACAAAGCGTCATTATGCTTACTAGGACGGATGTGGCTATCTTGAGCTTTATAAACTGACTTTCCAATTAGCGGCAATAGTCTAATCCAGCGGCTCGTTTTCCACGCAAATTATCAAGAGCTAATGACAAAACAGAGAGGTAACAACTATGGCAAGGCGAATTTTCAGTTTCTTTTTACTTGGTTGCATGATCTCAGGTGTTTTTGGCCAAGGTGTTGTGTTCAATGAGATTATGTCCTCAAATTCAGGGAGTCTCTTCGATGAAGATTTCGACACTCCCGATTGGGTTGAGTTCTACAATGCGAGCAATAACACTATTAACCTCGAGGGATATGGATTATCGGATAACATCAATAATCCCTTCAAATGGACATTTCCAAGTGTCGAGATGGAACCCGGTGAGTTCCTCGTAGTTTTTGCCTCTGAAAAGGATCGGGTTAGCTGGCCAGCCCATTTTGAAACGGTAGTCGATTGGGGCGACTCATTCGCTTATGTTCTAGGAAATCCTGATATTCCTCAAGACTGGGCTTCACCGGATTTTGACGACAGCCTCATGCCTCAGGGACCGAGTGGACTTGGACACGGCGATGATGACGACGCGACAATAGTCCCCCGGAACATATCTCTCTACATCCGGAACACCTTCACCTTTGAATCCATCGAATCAGTTAGCACCGCACACTTGTCCGTTGATTACGATGACGCGTTTGTCGCCTACCTCAACGGTGTAGAAATCGCTCGCTCAAACATCGGCATCCCTGGAATAATACCTGCTTGGGATGATAGATCAATTACACGGCGTGAGGCGCGACTCTATCGAGGCCTTCCAATGGATCAATTTCACCTTGAAGATCCACAATCATTGCTGACAGATGGTGACAATGTCCTGGCAATCCAGGTTCACAACAAGCATGACAACGATGGTGATATGACCATCATTCCTTTCCTTACTTTTGGAATGACAGCACCTCCCCCCAATCCCAGGGGATTGTCTAATACCCTGAATACCTATGAGTTGTTAAACCTTCATACGAATTTCAAGATCAGCTCAACAGGAGAAACCCTCCTGTTGACCGATCCAGATTGGAATACGGTTGATGGCATCACCGTAAATGAGATGCCGTCTGATTTCTCCTATGGACGTCAACCGGATGGCGGAGATGATTGGTTCTATTTCGACGAAGCTACCCCACGAAGTGAGAACTCCACCGAAAGCTATACTGATTTCGCCGATCCACCTGAGTTCTCCATGGCGGGCGGATTCTATCCAGAGGGCACCGTTGTTTCGCTCAGCGCATCGCCCCAGGCAACGATTCGATACACCTTGGACGGAGCAGACCCAACGCCTCTCTCAGAAGAATACACAGATCCACTGCAAGTGTCGGAAACCACGGTTATCAGAGCTCGGGCCTATGAATCCGGCTTGCTGCAAAGTCCATATGTCGCTAACAGCTATATCGTCCGGGATGACTTTATCATGCCTGTCGTCAGTATCTCAACAGATCCCGATCACCTGTGGGACGAAGACACTGGCCTGTACACCAATCCCTTCAACGGACTGGAATACCCTGCAAACATAGAGTTTTTTGAGCAGGACGGAGATCTCGGTTTCAATCTGGGATTTGGAGTACGTCTGCATGGAGGTTCCGGTAGTCTGCCTATGGATCAGAAATCGTTTGTAATTCAGTTCAGGAGTGAGTACGGCGTATCCTCTCTTGAGAACTACCAGTTGTTCCCCGACAAACCAATTGATTCTTTCAAATCCTTCATTCTTAGAAATTCTGGAAATGATTTCCTATGGACTATGATCCGTGATTCCTTCATGACCGGCCTGGTCAAACACACGGACGTGGATATTCAAGCCTATCGACCAGCAACTGTGTACGTTAACGGTGAATACTGGGGTATAATGAACATGCGGGAGAAAGTCAATGAACACTTTCTTGAATCAAACAGGGGGGTTGATCCAGACAACATAGACATGCTCAATAATGAGACCAAAGTATTACATGGAGATAGAGCTCATTATCAAGCCATGCTCGACTTCATTGATGCTAATGACTTGAGCATTCCTGAAAACTATGAGTACATCAAAACTCAGATGGATGTTCACAATTTCATGATGTACAACGTCGCCGAGTTCTATTTCGTCAACAGGGATTGGCCGGGCAACAACCTCAAATACTGGCGCCCACGTGAGGAGGGTGGACGATGGAAATGGATCCTCTTCGATACTGATTTTGGATTCAACATGCTGGACGCCAATACATACAACCATAATATGTTCACTTTTGCCTTGCGACCTGATGGCCCAAACTGGCCAAACCCACCCTGGTCAACATTTCTGTTACGGATGTTAAATGAGAACGATGAATTCCAGATCGATTTCATTAACTGTTTTGCGGACATGCTCAACACAAGTTTCAAATCTGAATATGTTTTGCAAAAGTTGGACGAAGCTGTTGCGAGAATTGATCCAGAAATCTACGCCCACCGTGAGCGTTGGAACCAGAGTATCGAAGTCTGGGAACACCACATCGATTTGATGCGGGAATTTGCCACCTTGAGATCATCTTTTTTGGCTGTAGACGTCATGCAACAATATGATATTTCCGGGGTTGCACCGCTGGAAGTCAATGTCCTGACAGAAGGTGGCGATGTGAAGGTGAACTCAGTAATTCCCGAAGAATATCCTTGGAACCCGGATTATTTCATTGATGTGCCAATTACTCTGACCGCTTTGCCTGAAACGGGTTATGTCTTTGTGGAGTGGCAGGGTGATGTGACGTCCACAGATCCCCAGATTGAGGTCACCCTTACAGGACCAACCAGCATCAGCGCGGTCTTCGAGCTGGATGAAGCGGGCGACATCATGATATCGGAGATCAACTATCGTTCCGCTGGTGATTTCGATCCAGATGACTGGGTCGAATTCTACAACCACGGTGATGAAGCCATGGATCTGACTGGATGGGAATTCAAGGACGAAGATGACCTACATGTTTTCCCCTTCCCAGATGGGACAATTATTCAGCCTGAGCAAGCGATAGTGGTCTGCACGGACACCGTCCTGTTCCGTTCCCTCTTCCCCGGTAACATCAGTATTCTGGGCAATCTTGAGTTCGGGTTCTCCGGTAATGGCGAATTGTTACGCCTGTTTGATGCCGAGGGTGAATTAGCCGATTTCGTGGAATATGACGACACCGATCCCTGGCCGACTGAGCCGGATGGCAACGGTCCCACCCTCGAATTGACTGATCCAGACCTCGACAATGCGCTTCCGGAGAGTTGGCAGGCATCTGCAAATCATGGATCGCCTGCAGATACCCCCTGGATCATGACTGTTGATCCGATAAATGCTGGGCTCAGTCAGATTCCTGACAGGTATTCCATTGATTCAGTCTACCCGAACCCGTTCAATTCGACCTTGACCGTTTCAATCGCTCTTCCACGACCATCTGTCACTCAAGTGTACGTATACAATGTACTTGGTCAGAATGTGGCCACTTTGTTCGATGGCGATCTCTCCGCTGGCCGGCACAGATTCACGTTTGAGGCTACCGGGATGGCGAGTGGATTGTACTTCGTAAGGGCGACTGTGCCCGGTCACTTGAACCAGGTACAGAAGGTGATGCTGGTGCGCTAGGGGCTGGTATGTGCTGGTGATCTGTAGTTCTGGTATATCACGACCGGTGGAGAATGTATATCTACCGGTCGTTTTCTATCTTGATGATTGATTTAGCCCGCAGTTCCAGTCCGGCAGCCATCAATGAGCTCGCCTATCGTCGTTTCTGCCAATCCGATGACAGTGTCCGCTGCTCCATAGTGAATGCTGACCCGGCTGTCAGATTTGGCAAACCCGTCTTCGTCCATATCCCACACCACCATCCCGCCGGGGAAGACCACGTTTGGCACCTGCCCGACCATCTCGTACAACTCCCGTGGTTCGAGGATGTTGAAACGGGTGCGGGCGATCAGACGAGATGGATCATCCAGATCCAGAAGTGCAGCCCCAACCTGGTAGATATTCGATGAAGAAAAATGGGGGGCAATGCCATGATAGAGCAGCAGCCAACCCGCTTCCGTTTTCACTGGCGGCGGTCCCGCCCCGACGAGTTCATCCCAATAATGATTGCGCCCTCGAAGCACCGGTCCAACTGGAATCCAATCTTTCAGATCAATGGAAGATGATAGCCAGATTTCATCGCCAGAAGTAGGATTTCCGGTTTGCAGGGGTCGGTTTGGACGATCCGCGCGTAAGTATTTCCCATTCACCATTTCAGGGAAAAGGACACCGTTTCGATTGTCATCATGCGAGATAATTCCCAGGAATTCGTAACTTTTGAAATCGTCCGTGACGGCTAATCCGAGACGGCAGCCAGACTCCATATCCATTGCGACCACGATGTAGAACCGTCCGTTCAGGCGCGTGATTCGGGGATCGTAGATGTGGAAAATCGTCTCAGGAATACCCTCAATCCCCTCGAAATAGATTGGATCAGGATCAACGATAAAGCCGACGCCGTCTTTGGAATGAGCGTGCAGGAGAATGGTCTCCCGCCCCCGATTCTGCACCCGCAACAGCAAGTGGACAGTGTCGCCCGCCAATATGGCACCGGGGTTGAACACGGCGCTGACATCGGTCAATTCCGGACAGGAGGCTGGTATTGATTCCCGTGTCAATATTGGATTCAGGGGATGACGTTTGAGCATTGTCTGATCTCGGCTGGATGATGATCGTCGTCATTGAAGATAACTCGCCAATTGTCTCATCACCTGAAATCCTTACCAACAGGTCGAACAGCGAGGTCCATCATATCGTTATGTTTCAAGCGGAGCTGTGATATTCCGAATTGATTATCTTCAGCCGCTGTAGTTGCAACTGAATCTCCAACCTTCAAACGACTGTGACGGGGTGTGTTGAGATGAAATCACTAGACTGTTTACTGCTCGTTTCCCTGCTGCCTATCCTCTTCATTTCAGTGAGTGGCGCTGAATTTCCAGTACCGGAAACACCATTAGAGTTTTCCACCGGAGTCGCCCTGTATAAGATCGATGAGATCACAATCGATGGTCGCGGTGATGAGGAGAGTTGGAAACGTATCGAATGGTCTGAACCTTTCGTGGACATCCGTGGATATGACTACCAGCCCGCTCCGTGGTATGAGACTCGAATCAAGATGATGTGGGACGAAGATTACTTCTACATTCTGGCGTGGCTGGAAGAACCACACCTCTGGGCAACTTACGACCAGCACGACATGGTCATTTTCCATGAGAACGACTTTGAAGTGTTCATCGATCCGGACGGAGACAACCACAACTATCTAGAGCTCGAGATCAACGCCCTGGGCACGACTTGGGATCTGATGCTGACCAAGCCGTACCGAGACAATGGACATGCCATTGATTCCTGGGAAATACCGGGGTTGAAATCTGGCATCTTTCTGGACGGTACGCTGAACGATCCATCTGACATTGATAAGGGATGGGGTGTTGAGCTGGCAATTCCGTGGGAGGTAATAATAGAAGTTGATTCACGTTCTCCCATACCCATCGCCTCATGGGTGGAAGAACTACATGTGAACTTCAGCCGTGTCCAGTGGCAGCTTGATATAGATTCACGAAACAGTACATACATGAAGAAGTGGGATCTAAATTTAGGTCATCCATTACCCGAAAACAATTGGGTTTGGTCACCTCAGGGATTGATCGCCATGCACTACCCTGAACGATGGGGACGCGTACGATTTTCATACAATCCAGAAGAGCTGGATGTGCCTTTTTGGGGTACCGAATCTGATACACTCAAAGAATGTGTGATGTCTTGTTACTACGCGCAGAAGCAATTCTATGAGGATCATCTCCTTTACGCCAAGGAGGTTTCTTTATTGGAGCTGCCTGAGCAGTCACCTCATCCAGGAATTGAGTGGCCTCCTGAACTGATAACGGCTGGGGGTGGGTATCTAATAACTGTTTATAATTCTAACCAGATTTATGGAATGCAAGTCAGGGAGGATGGGCTACTTACCTATGTTCGACATTACAATTTTGGTGAACGACAGTATAAAGGTGAGAAAAAACACGAACTTGAGAATTTGGACTAAGAATGAACCTCTCCCCTATTGACTGGACAATCTTTTTCGGAATGCTGGCATTCCTCTTCGCAGCCATCATCGTCAGCCGCACACTGATGAAGTCGGTCGCTGATTTCCTCGCCGCCGGACGCTACCTGCTCACCGTCTCCTCCGGCATCGCCATGCTCGGCGCTATTACCGTCGTCGGCAACCTGGAGATGAACCTGCTGGCTGGATTCTCCATGTCATGGTGGGGAATGACCACCGGTGTCGTCATCCTGATCATGATGATATTCGGATGGGTCTCATATCGTTTCCGGCAGACACGGGCACTGACAATTGCCCACTTCTTTGAGATGCGATACAGCAAGAGTTTCCGTGTTTACGCTGGTATGCTGGCGGCAATATCCGGCCTGATCAACTTCGGGATATTTCCATCGGTCGGGACACGTTTCTTCATGTATTTCTGCGGCCTTCCGGATCAGTTCGCCTTATTCGGTTTGATGATTCCGACCTTCCCCGTCATAATGGCGTCTTTGCTGTCCATCTCGCTCTACTTCGTCTTCGCCGGCGGACAGATTGCGGTTATCATCACCGACTTTTTCCAGGGTGTGTTTATCAACATCGTATTCGTGGTGATGCTCCTCTACCTGTTGTGGTTAGTGGACTGGAGTATGATTCAAGAAGCCCTCTCCGCCGCACCGGATAACGCCTCCCTCATCAACCCGTTCAAGACCAGCCATCTCGAAGACTTCAACTTCTGGTACTTCCTCATCGGCATCTTCGGGGTGTTCTACGGCGCCATGTCCTGGCAGGGTACGCAGGGATACAACGCCTCCGCTATCAACGCTCACGAAGCCAAGATGGCGGGAATGCTCAGCGGTTGGCGTGGAATCCCTCAGACACTCATGTTGATGACTGTCCCGATCATCGCCTACACGGTACTCAATCATCCGGATTTCGCGGGGATCGCCTCCCAGGTAAACGGTGTTCTGGAAGGTGTGGAGGGTGAAGCGATCAAGAGTCAACTGCGAGTGCCGCTGGTTCTGACACATCTACTCCCTGTCGGCCTGATGGGCGCCTTCGCAGCGGTAATGCTGGCGGCTTTCATCAGCACCCACGATTCTTACCTCCACTCATGGGGCAGCATAATCGTGCAGGATGTGATCATGCCCTTCCGCAAGAAACCGTTCACCCCCAAACAACATATCAAGGTACTGCGAATAACCATTATTGCGGTGGCGATCTTCATCTTCTTCTTCAGATCGGAAGAGCACTCGCCTGAACTCCAGTCACACTGATCTATCTCGT